>NZ_JAEFCH010000006.1:24160-163993 GCF_016406015.1 Acidovorax sp. IB03
TTGGCGGCAGCCAGTGCTGCAGACGAGGCGTAAGCCGAGTGGACCGCAGTTTCACTAGAACAAGGTGCGCGAAGGCTTGGGCATTGCCCTGTTGCCCGGCGCGCTGCAGGCTCCTGCTGCTGCTGGTGAGTGAGCGGCTGCGCCTGAGTTTTAAGAAAAATAGCCCGCTAGCGCTTGATTTGTAAGCGCTGGCAGCTATCAAAACGGAAGCATTCCATCTGCCATGGGTTTCACCACGCTATCGCTCACGGGTCGCGCGCTGCGCTTGCTGAGCCAGCGGGAGCATTCACGGGCCGAGTTGCAGCGCAAGCTCGGCCCCCATGTGCAAGAGGGCGAGGATTTGAATGCGGTGCTCGATGGCCTGCAGGCCAAGGGCTTCATCAGCGAGGAGCGGGTGGTCGAATCGGTGTTGAACCGGCGCGCCAGCCGCCTGGGCGCGGCGCGCATCCGGCAAGAGCTGCAGGCCAAGGGCTTGGGTGCAGAGGCGGTGCAGCAAGCCGTGGCCCGGCTGCAAGATACTGAGCTGGAACGTGCCCGCGAGGTGTGGCGCCGCAAGTTTGGCGAGCCTGCCGCAGACCCGCAAACCCGCGCCAAGCACATGCGGTTTTTGCTGGCTCGGGGGTTTTCTGGCGACGTGGTGCGCCGCGCGGTGCAGGGCACTGAGGATGGCGACGGGGCTTGACCCCGTGGGTGCGCAACGCACCCACGCCATGCGCCATAAAACGTTTTAAACGCCCAACATCAATTGCAGGTTTTGCACGGCAGCGCCGCTGGCGCCTTTGCCCAGATTGTCCAGGCGCGCCACGGCCACGGCCTGGCGGTACTGCTCGTTGGCAAACACGCGCAACTCCAGCTTGTTGGTGTCAGCCAGCGTGTCGGCGGCCAGCTTCAAGTCATCGGTGGGCGGCAGCACGCTCACCCATTGCTCGGGTGTATTGGTGCGGCGGTAGTGGCTGGCGAGCGCGTCGTGCAGGTCGCTGGCCTTGGGCGCGCCGGGCAGCAAGTCCAAATGCAGCGGCAGTTGCACCAGCATGCCCTGGCGGAAGTTGCCCACGGCGGGGATGAACACCGGGCGGCGTGTGAGGCCGGTGTAGCGCAGGATCTCGGGAATGTGCTTGTGGGCCAGACCCAGGGCGTAGGCTTCGTACGGAGCGGCCGTGCCTGCCTCGTACGCTTCGATCATGGTGCGGCCGCCACCCGAGTAGCCCGACACCGAGGGCAGGCTCAAGGGGTAGTCGGCAGGAATCAGGCCCGCATCCACCAAGGGGCGCAGCAGTGCGATGGCGCCCGTGGCATAGCAGCCAGGGTTGGAAACGCGCGAGGCTTCGCGCACGGCCTGGGCCTGTGCAGCGGCCAGTTCTGGAAAGCCGTACACCCAGCCATCGGCTGTGCGGTGCGCGGTGCTGGCATCAATCACTTTCACCGTGCGGCCCGTGCTGCGCTCGATCTCATCGACCATGGCCACGGTCTCGCGGGCTGCGTCGTCGTGCAGGCACAGCACCACCAGGTCCACGCCCGCAATCAGGTCGCGCTTGGCGGCGGGGTCTTTGCGCAGTTCGGGGGCAATGCTCACCAGCTCGATTTGCGGCATGGCTTGCAGGCGTTCACGGATCTGCAGGCCCGTGGTGCCGGCTTCGCCATCGATAAAGACTTTGGACATGGGGGTGTGCTCCTGCGAAAAAGAGAGGGGGCTGCGACAGGCGCCTGCCCTGTATGACTTGACCGGGTGCGTGGGGGCCGTAAGTTTCCCACAAGGATGGTGCGTTGCAGCATGATACAGTCGCAGGTTGCCATGTCCCAAGCCCGCGGCCAGACAATCTGTTCATGGCAAACGGGTAACTACCATCCTTCCCTGAGAGAGACCTCATGAAGATTCACGAATACCAAGGCAAGGAAATCTTGCGTCAATTTGGTGTGCCCGTTCCGCGCGGCATTCCCGCTTTCACGGTGCAAGAAGCCGTGGAAGCTGCACAAAAGCTCGGCGGCCCCGTGTGGGTGGTCAAGGCCCAGATCCACGCAGGTGGCCGTGGCAAGGGCGGCGGCGTGAAGGTTGCCAAGACCATCGACGACGTCAAGAAGCTGGCTGAACAAATCCTGGGCATGCAGCTGGTCACGCACCAGACGGGCCCCGAAGGCCAGAAGGTTCGCCGCCTGTACATCGAAGACGGCGCCGACATCAAGAACGAACTGTACGTGTCCCTGGTGACCGACCGCGCCACGCAGAAGGTGGCCCTGATCGCTTCGAGCGAAGGCGGCATGGACATCGAAGAAGTGGCCCACTCCACTCCCGAGAAGATCGTCACCGAGATGATCGACCCGCTGGTTGGCATCACTGCCGAGCAGAGCAAGAAGGTGGCAGCCGCCATCGGCCTGACGGGCGCTTCCATCGACCAAGCCGTAGACATCTTTGCCAAGATCTACAAGTGCTACATGGACACCGATGCGTCGCTGGTGGAAATCAACCCGCTGAACTGCGACTCCAAGGGCAACCTGATGGCCCTGGACGCGAAGTTCAACTTTGACGCCAACGCCCTGTTCCGCCACCCCGAAATCGTGGCCTACCGCGATCTGGACGAAGAAGATCCCGCCGAAGTGGAAGCTTCGAAGTTCGATCTGGCCTACATCAGCCTGGACGGCAACATCGGCTGCCTGGTGAACGGCGCTGGCCTGGCCATGGCCACCATGGACACCATCAAGCTGTTCGGCGGCGAGCCAGCCAACTTCCTGGACGTGGGCGGCGGTGCTACCCCCGAGAAGGTCACCGAAGCCTTCAAGATCATGCTCAAGAACCCCAAGGTCAAGGGCATTCTGGTCAACATCTTCGGCGGCATCATGAAGTGCGACACCATCGCCACCGGCGTGATCACCGCTTGCAAGGCCGTGAACCTGAACGTGCCGCTGGTCGTGCGCATGAAGGGCACGAATGAAGAGCTGGGCAAGAAGATGCTGGCCGAGTCCGGCCTGCCCATCATCGCTGCAGACACCATGGCCGAAGCCGCGACCAAGATCGTTGCTGCCGTCAAGTAAGCCCGGAGAACATACATGTCGATCTACATCAACAAAGACACCAAGGTCATCACCCAGGGTATCACGGGCAAGACTGGCCAGTTCCACACCGAAAAGTGCCAGGAATACGCAAACGGCAAGAACTGCTTTGTCGCGGGCGTGAACCCCAAGAAGGCTGGCGAGTCGATCTTCAACATCCCGATCTACGCCTCCGTCAAGGAAGCCGCCCAGCAAACCGGCGCCACCGTGTCGGTGATCTACGTGCCTCCAGCAGGCGCTGCGGATGCCATCTGGGAAGCTGTGGAAGCCGACCTGGACATGGCCATCTGTATTACCGAAGGCATTCCGGTCAAGGACATGCTGATGGTGCGCAACAAGATGAAAGCCAAGGAAGCTGCTGGCGGCAAGAAGACCCTGCTGCTGGGCCCCAACTGCCCCGGCATCATCACGCCCGACGAAATCAAGATCGGCATCATGCCCGGTCACATCCACCGCAAGGGCCGTATCGGCGTGGTGTCCCGTTCGGGCACGCTGACGTACGAAGCCGTGGCCATGCTGACCGAAGTGGGCCTGGGCCAGTCGACCGCCGTGGGCATTGGTGGCGACCCCATCAACGGCCTGAAGCACATCGACGTGATGAAGGCTTTCAACGACGATCCAGACACCGATGCCGTGATCATGATCGGCGAAATCGGCGGCCCTGACGAAGCCGAAGCCGCCCAGTGGTGCAAGGCCAACATGAAGAAGCCTGTGGTCGGCTTCATCGCTGGCGTGACGGCCCCTCCCGGCAAGCGCATGGGCCACGCTGGCGCGCTGATCTCTGGCGGCGCTGACACGGCTGACGCCAAGCTCGCCATCATGGAAGAGTCGGGTTTCGTCATCACCCGCAACCCGTCGGAACTGGGCAAGCTGCTCAAGGCCCAGCTGAAGTAATCCAGCGGTTCCAGGCCAGCCCATGGGTTGGCCTGCCACGTACCGTTGACTGCACCCGCCACCGTTTGGTCGCGGGTGCTTTTTTTTGCTGTTCAGGCAGACCGGGATGCTCGGACAAGCTTGAGAGATTGGTGTGACAAATTTGTCGCTACGAGGGTGGCAGGCGACAAAGAGCGGCACCGCCAGAGTGTCGGGCGCCCTGGGAAAGCTGGTGGGGGAGCGCCTACCCGCCGTGTGGCGAACGGGCTTAATTTTTGCTTTTTACATCCACTCACAGAATGGAACGTGGATTGCAGTGGCCAGAAAATTACCGGAGCGCAGGGTGGAACCAAGGCGGTGGACGGGATGGATCAGCGCCGCCACGGCCCTGGCTTTGACGGGAGGCTTGTGGCTTGCGGGTGTATTGCCTCAGGCCCAGCAGATCTTGTACGACGCTGCTGTGGCCCACGCTTCGCCCGGCGCGATGAGCGAGGCGGTGTTGGTGGACATTGATGCCCGTAGCTTGGCAGCGGCTGGCGGTAACTGGACCTATGACAACCATGCCGCATTGATTGACCGCTTGGCCCAGGCCGGCGCCAGCACCGTGGTGTATGCCGTACCGTTGGCCCCGCCTGCCACGCCGCCCGATGCACAAGCGCTGGTGAGCAGCATTGCCCAGGCCCAAAACGTGATCTGGCCAGCGGTAATTGCGGACAAAGGGCCGGCCGCTTCACTGCCACCGGCTTTTCATCGCAGTACCTTGGCAGCCCTTGGCGGCCGTGGGCCTGCCATGGTGCCTGTGCAGATGGGGCCTTTTGCGGAGGCCGCTGCAGGCGTGGGGCATTTGCAATGGGGGGCTGACAGCGATGGCATTCTCCGGCAGGTGCCTCTGGTACTCAGCCACGATAGCGTGGGAGTGCCTGCGCTTGCGCTGCTGGCTGCCCAGCGTGTGTTGCATCTCAGCGCCGAAGATATTTCTTGGAGAGGCGGCAGTTCCAGCCCTGGTCTGCTGCTGGGCAGCTTGGCGGTGGGGGTGGATGCGGGTGCGGTGATGCGCCCAGTGTTTGGCGTATCCCTGCCTCGGTTGGCGGCAGCCGATGTGGTGGCTAACCAAGTGCCACCGGCAGCCCTGCGCGACAAGACCGTGGTGGTAGGAATGACGGCAGGGCCGCAAGCCGCTGTGTGGACCGTACCGGGGGGCTCGTCTTTGCACGCATCCGATGTGGTGGCCCAGACCTTGGTCGGATTGCGTGTGGCCCGCTCCGTGACGGCTCCAAACTGGGCCCACACCCTGGCATGGGGTGCGGTGCTCGCCATGGCTTTGGTGGTTGTGGCGCTGCCCGGTTTGCGCACAAGAGTGGCTTGGGGCGTTGCACTGGGGCTCGCCACGTTGCTGCTTGCCATGCAATGGTGGTGGTTGCAACGCGCCTTGCATATGGTGCCTCTTATGGCCGCCGCCGCAGTGGTGCTGTGGGGGCAGTTGCTGTGCAGTGTTTGGGCTGCATTACCAAAACGAACGCCGGGTGAAGTGCCGCAAGGCTCTGCCGATGCCGAGCGCATGATGGCGCTAGCTCTGCATGGTCGTGGTGAGTTTCTGCAGGCCTTTGAGCGCTTCAAGTTACTGCCGACCAGCGACGCATTGAAGGAAAACCTCTACCACCTGGGCAAGGACTTTGAGCGCAAAAAAGACTTTGCTCTGGCCAAGAAGGTGTTCAAGCATCTGGTGTATCGCGATGCCGAATACAAAGATGCGCGGGCACGCTACCGCCATGCCAAGACCCACTTGCTGGCCCAGGCTGGCATTTCGCCGGGCCATGGCGCTGGCAGTAGCTTTGGCGAAGGTGCTTCGTCACTGCCTGCCTCCGTGCAAGAAACGCTGCCGCGCCAAAAGGCCTCCGGTGCATTTGCGCACTATGAGCTCAAGCACGAGTTGGGCAAGGGCGCGATGGGGGTCGTCTACCAAGGGCGAGACTTGCGCTCAGGCCGAATGGTGGCGATCAAAACCTTGGCACTGCACCAGGAGTTTGAGGGGGCTGCGCTGGTGGATGTCCGCGAACGTTTTTTCAAAGAGGCAGAAGCCGCAGGGCGGTTGGAGCACCCGAACATCGTGACCATTGATGGCTCTGGGGAAGCGCAGGGGCTCGCCTACATCGCGATGGAGTTCGTGGCCGGCACGGACCTGACCGCTTTCACTCAAACCCCCCACCTGTTGCCGGTGGCGCAGGTGTTGGCCATTGGCGCTCGGGTAGCAGGTGCCCTGGACTATGCCCATGCACACCATGTCGTACATCGCGATGTCAAACCCGCGAACATCATGTGGGACCCTGCCACCGACACGGTGAAGGTGATGGATTTTGGAGTAGCCCGTATTACCGATGCGAGCAAGACGCGCACGGGCATCGTGCTGGGCACGCCCAGCTTCATGTCGCCTGAACAGCTGTGTGGCGCCAAGGTGGATGGGCGAACAGATCTGTACGCGTTGGGTGTGACCCTGTTCCAGCTGCTCACGGGCGCATTGCCGCTGCGAGCCGAGTCGATGCCAGAACTCATGCACAAGATCGTTCATGTGCCAGCGCCAGACGTTCGCACGCTGCGCCCCGACTTGCCCGAGGCCGTAGCAACACTGGTGGCCAAGGCGTTGAACAAGCGGCCCGAGGACCGTTACCAGACAGGTGCGCAGCTGGCGCAAGCGCTCACGCACGCCATGGACAACGCTCTGCAACAAAGTATTGGCGAAGCAATTGCGGCAGTCGTCTATGATCCAGACCGCTCCCCTGCAGAGCAAAACATGTTGCTGACAAAAACCACGGTGCTGGAGCACCCACAGCAACAAAGCCCAGCATCCAGGCCTGTGGCTGCCCCTGTGGGATGACGTGCTTCCCAATCCATGACTTACGAATTTTTCGCCCAAACCGACCGGGGGCGCGTGCGCGCCAACAATGAAGACGCCGTGGCTGTCGATCGGGAAGCCCAGGTGGCCGTCTTGGCTGACGGCATGGGCGGCTACAACGCGGGCGAAATTGCCAGTGGAATGGCCATTGCCTACATTGGCACGGAAATGAGTCGCTGGCTGGCGCAGGCCGGGACTACGCCACCCGCCACGGATGTGTGGCGGGCGCTGGAGTTGTGTGTGGAAAACGCCAACCATGCCATTTTGGGCGCTTCGCTGTCCAACCCGCAGTACTCCGGCATGGGTACCACGTTGGTGGTGGGCGTTTTTCAGTGCGATCGCCTCATCCTCGGCCATATCGGGGATTCACGCTGCTACCGCTTGCGCGCAGGGGTTTTGCAGCAAATCACGCGAGACCATTCCTGGTTGCAGGAACAGGTCGATGCAGGCATATTGACCCGGGAGCAGGCAGCCGCGTCGTCCAACCGCAATTTGGTCACCCGTGCGTTGGGCGTAGAGCCGCATGTGCAAATGGAAGTGAACGAATTTCAAGTGGCGCCCAGCGACCTGTTTGTGATGTGCTCTGACGGTTTGACCGACATGGTCAATGACGAAGAGCTGGCAGATTTGCTGTGCGCGCCTGGCTCTCTGGAAGAAAAAGCAGGGCGGCTCATTGACACGGCCAATGCCCATGGCGGTCGTGATAACGTCAGCGTATTGCTGGTGCAGGCGGCTGCCGGAGGGAAAAAACGCAGCCTCATGTCCCGTCTTTTGGGCTCTGCCTGACGGACAGCAACATAACAATTCATCAAATCAGGAGTAGATCATCATGCCCAGAATGATCGTTTCGATCGACGGCGTCGTCATCAAAGAAGTGCAACTCACCAAAGAGCGCACGACGCTGGGCCGCCGCCCGTACAACGACATCGTGATCGACAACCTGGCGGTGAGCGGTGAACACGCGGCCATCCACATGGTGCCTGATGGTGTCGAGATTGAAGACCTGGGGAGCACGAACGGCACCTACGTCAACGCCAAGGCAGTCAAGCGCCAGGAGCTGCGCAACGGCGACACCATCGAGGTGGGCAAATACAAGATACGCTTCCTGCAAGATGCAGACGCCCAGAACTTCGAGAAGACCATGGTGTTCAAGCCGGGAATGGCTCCGGCGCTGAATCCGGCGGCAAGGCCCGGTGGTGTGGTTGCGCCTCCTGCCCCTATGAATGCCGTTATCCGGGTGCTGTCGGGCGCAGCGGCTGGCCGCGAAGTCGCCTTGCACAAGGTGGTGACAACCATCGGCAAACCCGGTGTTGCCGTGGCGTCCATCACCAAGCGCATTCAGGGCTTCGTGCTGGCCCATGTGGAAGGCCCGGACATGCCTCTGCTCAATGGTGTGGCGATTGGCTCCAGCCCTGTCCCGCTCAAAAGCGGCGACAAGCTGGAACTCGCGGGCACCGAGATGCAGTTCGAGCAAACCTGATTGACGTGACCGCCAAGCCCCGGCGATTTGCCTGGGCCGGGTGCGTTGAGCCCATGCGCAGCTCCTTGTTGTTTCGCCGCTGGCGCCGCGTGCTGCTCACGTTGATCCCGCTGGCACTGGCGCTTTTGCATGTTTCGGCCGCCATGCCCCTGCCGCTGCTGGAGCGGCTGGACCAGTTCATCTACGACGCCCGCATGCGCCTGGGGATGTCGCGAACCCTTGACGAGCGCATCGTCATTGTGGATATCGATGAAAAAAGCATCGATCGCATCGGGCGCTGGCCCTGGGGCCGAGACAAACTCGCAGATCTGACCCAAGAATTGTTCGCACGCCAGCGTGTGTCTGTGGTGGGCTTCGATGTGGTGTTTGCCGAGCGCGACAACAGCTCCGGGCTGGCATCCCTGCGCGCCTTGGAGCGAGGGCCCTTGGCCAAAACTCCTGGCTTTGCCGAGCAACTGGCTCGTTTGGCTCCTTCCCTCGACCACGATGCCTTGTTTGCTCGCAGCCTTCATGGGCATGCGGCGGTGCTGGGCTACTACTTCACCAGTGATCGCCAGGGGCACACCCAAGGCACGCTTCCTCCGCCGGTGGTGACTGGTGCCCAGCTGCGCGGCAGGCCGCTGGCAGCCACCACCTGGAATGGCTACGGAGCCAATCTCAGCGAATTGAATCAGGCTGCCGCTCAGGCGGGGTTCTTCAACACCATCGGCGACAACGATGGGGTCGTTCGCAGCTTGCCACTGCTGGCCGAATACCAGGGCCAGTATTACGAGTCGCTGGCTCTGGCCATGTTTCGCGCCATGATGGGCGGGCCCACCGTGGAGCCCGGCTTTCCGGCGACGGCTTCTCTTGGCACCCACGACACACTGGAAAGCGTGGTCTTGGTAGACGGCACGCGCCGCATGGCTTTGCCTGTGGATGAACGGCTGGCCATGCTCATCCCTTTCCGCGGCCCCGGCGGCCCTGAGGGCGGCTCCTATGCCTACATTTCTGCCAGCGACTTGCTGGAAGGAAAAATTGCAGAGGGCACCTTGGCAGACAAAGCGGTCTTGATCGGCACCTCGGCCCCGGGGCTGCAAGATGTGCGTACGACCCCGGTCGGCCCGGTGTATCCAGGCGTAGAAGCCCATGCCAGTATGCTGACGGCACTGATGGACGGCAGCACCATCGCCATCCCGGATTACGCACGCGGTTTCGATGTTCTTCAGCTTTTGATGGTGGGGCTGGTTCTTGCGTTTGGGCTGTCAGTGCTGCCGGCTGGCCCCGCGTTGTTGCTGAGCGCAGCGGTGTTCCTCGCTCTGACCCTGCTCAATTTCTGGTTGTATCGGACGCACGGGCTGGCAATGCCGCTGGCAACCGCCCTTGCGCTGGTATTCACAGCCACAGCGGTCAACATCGCCCATGGCTATTTGTTTGAAAGCCGGGCCAAACGCGCTCTGGCTTCGCGTTTTCGCTCTTACGTGCCGCCCCCACTGGTAGATGAGATGCTCAAGCATCCCGAGCACTACAGCATGCAAGCAGACAGTCGGGAACTCACGGTGATGTTCTGCGACATGCGAGGCTTCACGGCCCTGTCTGAGTGCATGCCCCCGCTGCAACTGCAAGCGCTTTTGAACCGGGTGTTCACGCGGCTGACGGAAGTCATCCAGGGTGAGCGGGGCACCATCGACAAATACATGGGCGACTGCGTGATGGCCTTCTGGGGCGCTCCTGTGCCTGCACAAGATCACGCTGCGTGCGCTGTGCGTGCGGCTTTGGGCATGGCCCGGGCAGTCGAGCAACTCAACCAGGAGCATCGCGCGCAAGGCTTGCCGGAAATTGGCGTTGGCATTGGTCTGAACACGGGGCTCATGTGCGTTGGTGACATGGGCTCCAACATTCGTTTGAGCTACACCGTCATCGGCGATGCGGTCAACCTGGGTTCGCGTCTCGAAGGGCTGTGCAAGACCTACGGCACATCCATCGTGGTGAGTGAATCTGCCATGCAACTCGCCCCTCAGTTTGTTTGGCAGGCCATGGATCGCGTTCGTGTCAAGGGCAAGGCGCAGGCCGTACCGATTTACCAGCCGCTGCTGCCCCTGGATCAGCTACCCGCCGAACTCGCCGAAGAACTGGTGGTGTGGGAGGGTTTTCTGCGAGCCTATGCAGCGCAGGAATGGGCACAATGCGACAAGCTGATGGCGCAGTTGCGAGGCCTCAGACCTTGTTGCACTCTTTATGAGTTGTATGCTGCACGGGTCGAAGGCCTGCGTGGGTTGCCTTTCAATCCCGACTGGGACAGCGCCACCAATTTCGACACCAAGTAGAAGGCTCTACATGAAGGTTCGCGTGCTGGGGTGTTCCGGCGCTATCGCCAAGGACTGTCGCACGACATCGTTCTTGATTGGTGACAGCATCTTGCTCGATGCCGGCACCGGCGTGGGCGACTTGACGCTGGAAGAGATGGACAAGATTGACCATGTGTTGCTGACGCATTCGCACCTGGACCACGTCGCCGCGCTGCCCCTGATGCTCGACGCGGTGTCGTCACAGCGCCGTCACCCGGTGCAAGTGCACGCCCTGGCTGCCACTATTTCGGCGCTGCAGACACATGTCTTCAACAACGTCATCTGGCCGGATTTCAGTGCGATACCGTCTGCTGCATCCCCATTTCTGCAGTATCAAGCTTTTGTATGCGGTGATTTACTGAGCATCGCAGGTGTGCAGATCGAGGTGCTGCCAGCCCACCATACCGTCCCCGCGGTGGGGTTTGCGGTAGAAGGGGATACGGGCTGGTGGGTGTTCAGCGGGGACACCGAGCGCAATCCCCCATTTTGGAATCGTATCAACACATTGAAGGTGGCTTGTTTGGTGATCGAAACAGCCTTCAGCAACCGTGAAAGCGATCTGGCAAGGCGGAGCTTGCACCTCTCGCCCGAGGCCTTGGCGCAGGAACTGGCTCATATCCCTGCAGCTAACCATTACCCCATCTATATCACGCACACCAAGCCGTCGGAAACCGAACTGATCATGGACGAGATCAGGCAGCTTGACGGCACCGCAAGCCCCCTGCACAGCCAGCACGACATCCGATGGCTCAGCGCAGGGCAGACGCTGGAGGTGTAGTGGCCCGTTGTGCTGACATTACTGGGCGACAAAAATGTAATTTGCAAAAGGGTTGGGGCAATGTGCTGCTTGTCGGCCTGTTTCAGGAGTCGCCCAAGGCGAGATAGCTTCCTGCAGCGTCTGCAAAAAACTACGTTTTATGGGGTGATTGTGAAAGACCGCTTGACTCGAAGAGTGAGCTTTTGATCTTGCTCAATGTCTCCAACGCTTGCGCAGTGGTTTGGCCCAGTCACAAGCAGCGAAGGTCAGTGGGCATGGCGTTTGCTTAAAAGCTGCGCATTTGCAACTTTTCCTAGGAGTTCTTCATGAAGCGTTCTCTCCAAAAGGGTTTTACCCTGATCGAATTGATGATCGTTGTGGCGATCATCGGTATCTTGGCCGCCGTGGCCCTGCCTGCTTACCAGGATTACACCAAGCGCGCCAAAGCATCTGAAATCGTGCTCGCAGCCAGTTCTGCACGTACCTGTGTGACGGAAATTGTTCAATCATCAGGTTTTGCCAGTCTCAACACCTGCGGGAGTGGTTTCAAAAAGACGAAATACGCATCTGCCCTCACCGTTGGCACGACAAGCGGGTTGATCACGGTCGTGGGCCAGGTGAGCGCTACCGACCCTATTACAGTCACACTTAAGCCGTCGGGAACCGCCGACAATGGTATCAAAGAATGGGTTTGCAAGGGCACCCCAATCAAGTTGATGCCGGGCTCTTGCCGTTAATTTCGCATTTATGCGACCAAAAACCCCAGGCAACTGGGGTTTTTTTTTGAATATGCAGAAAAAATACCCGCACTTGTTGGCTTTGATTCTGGGTGTCATCACCGTTTTGCTCTACTGGCCAGGGCTGGGCGGTACCTTTTTTTATGACGATTATTCCAATCTCAATGCTCTTTCAAGCATCGCCAATCTGCACCAGTTCATTGAATTTGTTTTCTCTGGCAATGCCGGCCCACTTGGTCGCCCCATTGCTTTATTGACCTTTGGATTGCAGAGCGCCTATTGGCCTGGAGGCGGTACCATTTTGCTTGGTACCAATGTCGCCATTCATGCGTGCAATACCATCCTGGTTTTTTATCTCTGCCGCCAACTCCGGCTTTTGACCCATAACACTTGCGAAGCCAGCCGATCTGACAACGAATTTGCGTTGATCGCTGCAGCCTTCTGGGCACTTTCACCCATTTTGGCGTCGAGCAGCCTGATTCTGGTACAGCGCATGACAGGGCTTTCAGCCCTCTTCGTCTTACTGGGTTTGCTGGGCTATCTCCGTTGCTATTCGCACTTTAAAAACCACCCCCGCCAGCAATTGCTGGTGCAGGCGCTCATACTCGGCGCAGCAACGGTTTTGTCTGCATTGTCCAAAGAAAATGGTGTATTGCTGCCCTCGTTGGCTTTTGCTATCGAGATTGCCTTGCTTAACAATACGGTGGTCGTACAAAAATACAGAAATATCCGCCTTGCCGTTCTGGGGCTTTCTGTTGCAGTTTTTTTGGTATATTTATCGCCCCTCGCAAGGCCCTGGTTTGAAATCAATGAATACCGGGGTTTTTCATCTTGGCAGCGCGTGCAAGGCGAGCTGGTCATACTTTGGCGATATATTTATTTAACCCTGTTTCCAAAAATCGCCTACTTTGGTCCATTTCAGGATCAAGTTGATCTTGGTTATTCTGTCGAGGCCATCGGGCTGAGCGCCTTTGCGTGGTTATTAATCACAGGGGTTGCATTTGGCCTCAGAAAGCGCAATCCCTGGCCCTGGTTTGCCGTGCTGTGGTTTCTGATCGGCCACATGATCGAATCTGGCCCGCTGTTGCTGGAGCCTTACTTTGAGCACCGCAATTACATCCCCCTGCTGGGCATCGCCACGCTCATTGCCCATGCATCCAGCGTTGCCATAAAACACTGGGGCAATCTTGCCAGATTGGCTATTTACGGTTATCTGACCATTCTTGCCGCCATCTTGCTCACCCTTGCCAGTCTTTGGGGCAAGCCACTGGAAGCTGCCAACTTCTGGGTTGAAACCAATCCGGGCTCCATTCGGGCGGTTGTGCACCAAGTCAACCTTAGCATGAGTAGTGACAGTACTGCATTGGCAGAAAATAATATGAACACTATTCAGATCAATCGCATGATGGTTGCCATCAAGCTATTGGACAAAACAACACAATGGTGTAAAGACTGCCTCAGCATCTACATGCAAACGCTTGCTTACTCTTGCATTATTGAAGAGCCAGATAAGACGCGTGTGCGTTTGGCGAAGATTGATGAATTGCTAGCGCAACCAAAAATAAGCATTGACATCACAAGCGTAGACGGTACCGCGGCGCTTGGGAGTTTGGTCGTCAATCAGCGGTGCCCGGCGGTTCAATACACCGATATTGAAAAAATACTTAATGCTATGCTGGCGCATGAAAAACAGGCCACATCGCCAGGGCTTGTGGCACGAATTTATTACCAGCTTGCCACACTTGCCTATGCAGAGCAGCGCTATGATGAAGTTGAAAAAATAATATCAACAGCAGATAAAAAATGGCCAGATGCACAGCCAGTCATTGAATTTCGGATCGAATATTATCTGCAACACAGCTCACGCATCGCTGCCATCAACTACATCCGTGAAAAAATGGCCCAGCATCAGCGAAACGAAGTTCACCTTCCCCGCTCTTACCTGATTGATTTGGAGCGCAGACTTCAAGAGCTGGAAAAAAATGAAAATTAGCATTGTTTTACCCGCAAAGAATGAAAGCGCTGCGATTGGCCAGACCCTCCAAAAGCTGCGCATGCAGTGCGCCCTCGCCGAAATCATCGTAGTCAACGATGGCTCCACCGATGACACTGCTGCCGTTGCGCAGGCGGCGGGTGCGCGCGTGGTGCACCACCCCTACAGCAAAGGCAATGGCGCGGCCATCAAGACGGGTGCGCGTGCTGTAACGGGTGACGTGATCGTGTTCATGGATGCGGATGGCCAGCATGACCCGGCAGACATTGCCCGCCTGTTGTCCAAGTTGGACGAGGGCCACGACATGGTCGTCGGCGCTCGCCAAAAAGGTTCGCAGGCTAGCGTGGGACGCGGGCTAGCAAATGGGCTATACAACCGGCTAGCCAGCTGGATGACCGGGCACAAGGTGGAAGACCTGACCAGCGGCTTTCGCGCCGTGCGGGCAGACAAGTTCCGCGAGTTTCTCTACCTCCTGCCCAATGGCTTTTCTTACCCCACCACCAGCACCATGGCGTTTTTCCGTGCCGGGTACTCGGTGGCTTACGTGCCCATTCATGCCGCCAAGCGCATTGGCAAAAGCCACATCCGCCTGCTGCGCGATGGTGCGCGATTTTTACTCATCATTTTCAAGATTGGTACGCTGTTTTCACCAATGAAGATTTTTGCCCCTGTGGCCTTGGTGATGTTTTTACTGGCGAGCGGCTGGTATGGTTGGACATTTATCACCATGCACAAGTTCACCAATATGAGCGCCTTGCTGTATACCGGCAGCGTGATTACCTTCATGATGGGGCTGATTTCAGAGCAGATTACGGCGCTGATGTACCGTGGCACTGAATAATGCTGTAACCTTTGCTGATTACATGTTGGCTTGATCCGCGCTGCTTATGAGCAGGCTTTCCATCCGCTGGCGCCCCGGCGGCCTGGCCCGTAGCGGCCTGGTTTTGCTGGGCTGGATGCTGCTGCGGGCTGCCATGCAGGCCGCCACGGTGGTGTGGCTGGCGCGGCAACTGGGCGCACAACCTTATGGGCAGTTTGTGGCAGTGGTGGCTGCATCCTCGTTTTTCACCCCGTTTGTAGGCTTGGGGTTGTCGCACATACTGCTGCGCAATGCGGCCCGCGACCCAGCGCACGCTGGCAACTATCTGGCGCGTGCGCTGCGTTGGTGGCTCCGCACGCTCCTGCCGTGCGTGGCTGCGTCCGTGGTGGTGGCCCTGTGGTTGCTGCCTGAGCGTATAGCGTTGCTTGCTCTGTTGGTGGTAGCTGCAGCCGAACTATCCGCAACCTCGTTGACCGAGCTGTGCGCCCGCCACGTGCAGGCGCAGCAGCGCACCCATGCCTTTGGCGCCGTCAACGCGGGCTTGCCGGGCGCTCGGCTGGTGGCACTGGGCCTGTTGTGGTCAGGCACGCGGGATGCAGGAGTCACCGCCGTGCTGTGGACTTACGCGGCCAGCGGGCTGATCTATGCCGCGCTGTTATGGCTGCCTTTGCGCGCGGCGGCCAAAGCGCCTGATGCGGTGCTGCCCGAGCCCATGACAGCGCGCAGTGGGCTGCCATTCAGCTTGGCCGTTTTTGCCACCAAGCTGCAAGGCGAGTTCAACAAACCCATGCTGGCACAAGCGGGGTATGGCCTGGCAGGCACCTACAACGTGGCCCAACGGGTGGTGGACATGGCCAGCCTGCCTGTCTTGGCGCTGCAAGAGGCGTTGTGGCCGCGCTTGTATGCCCAGGCCAACCCGGCGCGGCAGTTGCGCCGCACTGGTGCAGCGCTGCTGGTGCTGGCGCTGGCTTTGGGTGTAGCTTTATGGCTGGTGGCCCCGCTGCTGCCCGTAGTGTTTGGTGCCGATTTTATGGATGCGGTTGCAGTGCTGCGCCTGCTGGCCTGGTTGCCTATGCTGCAGGTGTTGCGGGGCCTGCTCAATTTCCATGCGATTCATCATGGGCGAATGCAGAAAATTGCTTGGGCCTACGCCATCGGTGGGATGGTCAGCGTGGTGAGCGTGGCAGTATTGGCGCCTACTTATGGCCTGATGGGGGCTGTGTGGGCCGGCTACGCCGCAGAGGCCGTGATGATTGTTTTTTTGCTTCAGGGCGCGCTACGCATCCGCCGATAACCCGTTTGACGAAAGCTACGCATGTCTCTGCCTGAACCCATACGCAACTCCCAGGTACTGCGTCGCCCCTTGCTAGCTGTTAGCCGAGCTTTGTTTGCGCTGCTAAAGACCGGGCCTGCGCTGCTGCGTCGGGCTGTCTACGACGCCATGCCGGTACCGTATTTAGTGACCGGGCGTCCTGAACATTTCGTGGTTGCGACTGCGGACAAAGTGATTGGCCGCGAATTGTTCCTGCATGGCGAATTTGACTTTGCCAAACTGCAAACGGCTTTGGCGATTATTGAGCGAGAGGGTCTACCCCGCCCTAAACACTTGATCGATGTCGCCGCCAATATCGGCACCATCGTCATTCCTGCATTGGCCCGCGGACTGATGCAATCGGCCACCGCTGTCGAACCGCACCCCAACAATCTTCGGCTGCTGCGCACCAACCTGGCACTGAACGGCTTGTCGGAGCGTGTGCGCGTGCTGGCACAGGCCGTGGGAGCGGAGTCCCATGCTTCGTTATTCCTCACGGAGTCTTCAACCAACAGTGGCAACCATTCGATTGGTCGCACGGGCCTGCCTGTCGATTCAACGCGTCTCGACGATGTGGATTGTCCGCACGATGGTGCGCTGCTATGGATGGATATCGAGGGTTATGAAGGCCATGCACTGCGCGGTGCGCCAAACCTGTTGTCTGTGAATACAACACTGGCTACCTTGAAAACTCGGGTGGAATGAATTGGTTTCGGGAGGCGCTGGCGGGGCGGCGGATTTTTGATTTGAAGCAAGGTGTGCAGCCTGTAGAGATCACGCTGGATAAGTTGACTGTGATGTATCCGGCAGGTTCTGCATTTACGGATATTTTGGCAATAAAAAATAGGGGTTGATCTTTGAAAATCATATTTTTCACCCCTAGGCTTTTGGCGGGAGGAGCAGAGCAAGTTGCTTATTTGTTGGCTGCTGCGCTTATAGAAAATGGGCATGAAATCATCGTTGCCACACCTTTGGCAGATGGTGAATTTTCTGGAAAATTCAGTAAAAAATGTCGCGTCGTTGACTTCAAGACAGGTAAGCCGATTAAATCAATAAAAAATCTCGCCCAAATTGTCCAAAAAATTGAATTCGATGCGGTGATTTGTTTTGGTATCACTACGGGAATAGCGGCAGCGTTATCTAAGGTGTTTTTTCGATGGAAGTCCCCAATTTTCATACGCAACGAGAACAATCTTCATCTTGATTGGCAGCAGGCAAGCTTCGTTAATCGCTTCATTGGCCCGGTGCTTTCGCGTTGGGCGGCACGGCGCTCCCATGTGATTGCCGTTTCGCGGGCGCTGGCTTCAGCAACTGCCAGTTACCTGCATATTGATTCCTCGCATGTCACAACCATTCTGAATCCAGTCATTGACGATGCCGCAGTGCCAGTTGAAACAGAGTCGGCAAAGTTGCACCCTTGGCTTGAAGATGCATCTGTTCCGGTCTTTGTTGCCATGGGGCGCTTGGAAAATCAAAAGGGTTTTGATGTTTTGATTGACGCTTTTGCAAAAATAAAAAATAAATCCAATGCGCGCTTGGTGATTTTTGGAAGCGGTTCTTTGCGCGATGCATTGCAGGCGCAAATTAATTCATTAAATCTAGAGGGGGCTGTTGTGCTGGCTGGGTATACAGATAGCCCAATCGCACAAATGCGGAAGGCATGTGCTTTTGTTCTCAGCTCCAGATTCGAAGGTTTTGGGCTAGTGCTTGTAGAGGCGTTGTGGGCGGGCACGCGAGTGATTTCTACCGACTGTGATTACGGCCCAGCCGAGGTCTTGGAAGGTGGCCGGTATGGCACCTTGGTCCCTGTTGAGGATCGTGATGCCCTTGCCAACGCCATGTTGGATGTGTTGCAGCAACCACGCTCTATTCAACGCCCGCCTGATACATGGTTTGAAAAATTCACAGCAACGGAAGCTGCGCGCCAGCATGTGGCGCTGATCGAATCCGTAGAGAGAGGCCAGCAAGCTCGCTTTGCCAATTGATTCATTCAAATAGCCTGGAAATTGCCCGCAACGGCACCCATGACCGATACCGCCACGACCGCAGGCATGCACGGGCCAATAAAGATGGAATGCGCGATACACGCATCAACGTTGCAGAAACGGCATTGGACGCCAGTTTTCCCGCCAGCAGCCAGTGGGACTGCACCAGATACCGCTCATAGGCAGCACTGGCATGGCCGCTGCTGCCCAATCCGTCATGCTGCAGATAACTGCGGTCAAGCAGTACCAATTGCCCGCCTTGGCGGCGCATGCGCCAAGACAGTTCCACGTCTTCGCCGTACATGAAGAAGGTTTCGTCAAACAAAGGCTGGGTGTTGTCGGGCCGCTGCACCAACAGGCAACAGCCACTCAGGTACGCAAAGCTGCCCCAAACGGGGCGCTTGGTGACCAACGCCAGCCATGGTTGGTAGTACAGCCAGCCTTGTTCTTGGCCATCCTGCATCAGGCGCGGTGCAATCAGCATGGGGGTGTTGGTGTGCGTCAATCGTGCCTCTAACGCGAGACGCATCCCAGGTTGCACCTGGGCATCGTTGTTGACCAGCAGCACCGGCCCGGCGTAGCCATAGCGCCCCAGGGCGGCCAGCGCGGCGTTCATGCCTTTACCAAAACCCAGATTGCGGGGGTTGGTAACCAGCACGACGCGAGGCTCTGCCGCATAGCGGGTTTGCAGGTCTTGCAAGCTGCCCCCTGCGTCCTCAGAGTTGTCCCAAACCAGAATGGGGGCCCAGCCATCAGCCAACAGGCTGTCAATACACGCACTGGTGAGCTTGGGTTTTTTGAAGTGGATGGTGATGGCAGCAGTCACAGGGTACCTTTGGCATCTGCGGTGGCACACTGGTACAGGTGCAGGTATGCGTTGGTCATGGCGGTTTCTGAAAAACGCTCCACTGCCTGCACCCGCGCGGCTTGCGCCAGGCTAGCGTATCGGATGTGATCAGCAGCCAAGCTGCGCGTGGCAGTCACAAATGCCGCCACATCATTTTGTGGGCACAGCAGGCCGGTTTGACCGTCAGTAACCGCTTCAGAGACGGACGACCCGTGCATTCCAATAATGGGCAAGCCACAGGCCATGGCTTCTATCGCCACCAGGGGGTGGCCTTCGCTGCGTGATGGAAACAGCAGCGCGTCTGCATTCTGCATGGCAGCCACTACGGCGGCATCCCCTTGTAGGCGGCCCATGTCGATCATGTTGGGTGGCATCTGAGCTTTGTCTTTTTCTGCCGCCGGGCCACCGGTGTAATGCAGTACATAGCCTTCGCCCAGTTGGCGCAGTATGGGGGCCAACAAGTCAACGCCTTTGCGCGCCATCCAACTGCCCACAAATAGCAGCTTGAAAGGCTCGCCGGACTGGCGCTGGCGCGTACCGGGGCGAAAGCGCTCGGTATCCACGCCGTTGTAGATGACCTGCATGGGCACATCCAACAGACTGTGCCGGGTGCTGTCAGCCACAAACTGACTTACCGCCACGACGCCCTGGGCCTGGCGCAAAACGCGGCGCTCGTTGGGTGCTATCCACCAGCGGTGGTAGGCAGCACGCAGTGGGCCTTTGTAGGCGCTGGCATCCGGGTGGTGCACGGCGTGGTGGATGGTGGCCACCAGGGGCAGGCTGCGCGGGATAAAGCGCGTGTGCAGCCAGGTGTTGACGTGTGCCACCGTGGCCCATGCGGGCGGCCGGGGTATGGGCAATGCCCAGGGCGCATATTCGGCGCGCAGTGGCAGCCAGGTGATCTCGGCACGCACCCCACGCTTGCACAGATCGGCCACCAACCGCTGGGTAAATACATCGGTGCCTGTGCCTGTGCGCACAGTGGGGAACCAGATGGCGGGGGCTGCGCTGTTCATTTGTATTCAGCTGATGTCTGTTTGCAGTATGTCCCACAATTTTTCGCCCATTACCCGCCATGCAAATTGCGCCGCAAAAGCACTGGCGCGGGTCGGCCACGCGTTGGAGTCATCAGCGAGTACTTGCAGTGCGGCCTGGGCCAGTGAAAGGTAATCGCCGGGTGTAACTAAGTGGCCAGACTGCCCCTCTGCCACGGCATCCACAATTCCCCCTGTCGCAAACGCCACCGTGGGCAGCCCATGCGCTGCTGCTTCAATCGCTACCATGCCAAAACCTTCTGGATCGCCGTGCAGTTCGCGTACAGGGAAGATGTGCAGCGAAGCGCTTTCGTAAGCGCAGGCCAGTTCTTGTGGGTCGGTGATCACACCCAGAAAGCGCAAATGTTGCCCAATGCCTGCTGCATCGGCCACTGCTTGGATGCTGGCGCGGGTTTGCACGCTGGCGTGCAGCGAGTCGGCTGGGGCATCTCCCACGACGACCAGCAGGGTATCGGGTGCTGCCTGAACAATAGCGGGCAAGGCTTGCTGCACAAATTCGCGCAAGCCTTTGCGGGTGGTCAGGCGGCCCACGGACAGCAGCAAGCGCCTGTCACCCAATTGATGGCGTTGCCGAAAATCCTGCAACGCGGCGGGGCTTTGTGGCGCGGTGGGCAGTGTGACCCCTGGATGCACGATGCGGATTTTTTCGGCTGCTACGCCCAGGTTGCGTGCCAGCTCGGCGGTGGGCTGGCTGTTGGCAATCACGCCATCCATACACCGGATCGCCGGGTGCCACACTGCGCGGTAAGCGGGGTGTTGTACGGCGGCATCCAGCCCATGCAGGTACACGTGGGCGCGGGCACCACAGGCGCGGGCGGCCAGCCAGGCTGCTGGCGCGGTTAGGCCGCTGCCAGCCAGCACGACATGCGGCTGAAAGCGCCGTGCCACGGCCACCGCCTGCCAAGCCGATGCCAGCAAAAAGCGCGGCAGTGGGCGCAACGGAACCTCGGTCACTGGCACAGCTGACGGACGTAGTGCGGCAGCGCCACTGGGGCCAATCAGCTGCACCTGCGCATAACGAGACAACTCATCGGCGATGTGCCAGTTCAGGCGCTCCATGCCACCGACCAGTGGCGGCAAGTTGCGTGTGATGTGCAGGATACGGAGAGGACTTTCCGTCATGGGCATATGTTCTGGCGCAAGGCCCCTCAAGCAGGCACCACGCATGCATGAGCGGGCAACCTCCCACGCGTATCCACAATCAGCTGCGCATGCTGCAGCAGCTGTGCGTAGTCAAAGCCATCGTGGTCGGTGGCCAGCACCAGGCAGTCGTAGCTGGCAATGCTTTCGGGCGTCAGTGCCACGGATTGCAGGTCAAAGTGGTAGTCGCGCTTGCGCGGGAAGGTGGGTACGTGCGGGTCGCTGTAGTCGATATGCGCGCCCTTGGCTTGCAGCAGGTCCATGATTTCCACGGCGGGCGATTCGCGCGTGTCGTCGATGTTTTTCTTGTAGGCCAGGCCCAGCACCAGGATGCGGCTGCCTTTGAGTGCTTTGCCTCGGTCGTTGAGCGCGTCCATCACCTTGCCTACCACCCAGTGCGGTTGATCTCGCCAGCCAACTCGATAAAAACAGAAAACGAAGTAAAGGGCGCAAGGCCACTTCCGTTACTGGCACAGCAGGTGGAGGCAATGCAGCCGCAACACTAGGTGCCGATCAACTCTACTTGAGCAAAGCGCGACAACTCATCAGCAATATGCCAAGCAGGATACGAAGCCGGTTCATTAATATTCTCACTGCTTTAGCAGCCTGCTTTCCTCATCGGCTATCTGCCGCAGAAAGTGTTCTGCTGCAGTTGCCACGAAACTCGCCGTCAAATGCTGACTGTCGCGGAACACCACGGTTTCCTTGCCGTTAACATGCCGTTGCGCCGAGCATTGATCATTTGGGCATACATAGCTGCTCGTTTCCAGCCAATGGGCCTTAGGCTGTTGCTCAATGGCTTGCTGTAAATAATGCGCAACCTCTGGGTAACGTGGAGCGCTTGCAGGTGCGCTCCCGCACTCCTCAGGAAGTCGTTGACGCAAGCAGCTGGGGCCATCAAAGGCCAGCGTGGGGTTGGCCTCTATTACATAGATCCCTTCGGCATGGGCTGCGAGTTGCTCCAGGAGACGGCCCGTGCCTTGTTCCCATTGCTCTGGCGTGAAGTCATACGATGCGGTGCTACCCATGAAAATCCATTGCACAGGGTTTTGTCGAACCCATTGAATCGCACGATCACGCCAAACGCTGCACTCGGTGTAATCGCGACCTATGCGCTGGTAGAAAAATGGCTCATCTACCATGGGACAGGAAGATTTTGTCAGCACCACGATGCGCCACTGTTGGTGGTCGAGCATGGCGGTTAGGGTGGGAAACCACTGTGCTCCGATGCTGTCGCCTAGCAATAGTGCGGTTTTGGGGGCATCGGCTTTACCGTAAACACAGGGCTTCAGTTCGTCACTGTGGTACCAGTCATCGCAACCGTGCTGGTAAATGATCGGAACATCAACTGTTGCGCGTGCTGCGATAGTGCTGCTGCTGCGTGCCAAGGTGTCGCGTGCCTCAGTGTTCCAGCGCAGCATCTGCGAATTCAGTAGCACCATCAGGCATAACGCAAGCCCCATTTGCCAACTGTGACGCAGCTGAGCGGGACGACCAAAGCGGATGGGAGTCTCAATCAGGTGGTGGGTAGCAATCGCGGCCAGCAGAGATACTCCTACCGCTAACACGGTGTAATCCCAATGCCCATGAATCGGCAGTATCTGCTGACCAACCACCAGAACAGGCCAATGCCAGAGGTACCAGACATAAGACAGGCGACCTACTGCCTGCATAGGAGCTAAGGATAAAGATTTAATGACTGGTGCGGGAGTATTTGTGCTGCCGGCCCATAACAAAGCCATGCTGCCCAGCGTAGGCAACAACGCCCACTCACTGGGATAGAGCGTAGCCTCATCAATCATGTACAGACTCAATGCCAAAAGAGCCAGGCCCAACCAACTAAAACTTGCTGCCTGAGCAACATTTGGGCGCACATGCTGGGCCAACAGCCATGCCAGTGCGCCAACAGCAAACTGCCAAGCCCGTGTTGGCATTAAATAAAATGCCAGCACAGCTTGTGACCGCACCAACCACAAGCATGTCACGAGTGACATCGCAACCACCACCATCCAGAGAATGGCAAAGCGTTTGGGCTGGCCTCGCATCCAGGGTGCCATGAGCAATATGAGTAGTGGCCAGACCAGATAAAACTGTTCTTCTACTCCCAGCGACCACGTATGTAGAAAAGCGTTATTACTGGTCTCTGGTGCGAAGTAATTCACATCAGTGAAGGCAAAGAATAGGTTACTGGCCCATAAACCAGCCATAGCAGCGGCTTTGCTGTGTTCAGGATGTTCAGTGATGGGCAATAACCACTTCACCAGCAAAGCACTGACAACCAACACCGTCGCCAGGGCGGGCAGTAAGCGACGCAGACGATTGGCATAAAAGCGCAAAAGAGCGATGCGTCCCGTCTCTTGGTACTCACGCATGAGGATGCCCGTGATCAAGTAGCCAGAGATGACGAAGAAAATATCAACGCCAATAAAGCCACCTGCAAACCCAGGAATGGCATAGTGCGCGGCAATCACCAGCGTGACTGCGATGGCCCGAAGTCCTTCAATATCGGGGCGGAAAACGGTTTTGGTTGCTGACATTGCGCTAAGCCACCACCACATTACCCGCCACCTGCCCCAACCGCCCACGCGTATCCACCACCAAACGCGCATGCTGCACCAGCTGCTGGTAATCAAACCCATCGTGATCGGTAGCCAGCACCAGACAGTCGTAGCTGGCGATGCTCTCGGGCGTCAGGGTCACCGATTGCAGGTCAAAGTGGTAATCGCGCTTGCGCGGAAACACGGGCACATGCGGGTCGCTGTAATCGATGTGCGCGCCTTTGGCTTGCAGCAAGTCCATGATTTCCACAGCGGGCGATTCGCGCGTGTCATCAATGTTTTTCTTGTAGGCCAAGCCCAGCACCAAAATGCGGCTGCCTTTGATGGCCTTGCTGCGCTCGTTCAGGGCATCGGTGATTTTTTCTACCACCCAGTGCGGCATGTAGTGGTTGATTTCGCCGGCCAGTTCGATGAAGCGCGTGTTGATGCCGTATTCGCGTGCCTTCCATGTCAGATAGAACGGGTCGATAGGAATGCAGTGACCACCCAGTCCTGGTCCTGGCTTGTAGGGGACGAAGCCGAAGGGTTTGGTGGCGGCGGCTTCGATCACTTCGTGGATGCTGATGCCCATTTTGTCGGCCACGATCTTCATTTCGTTGACCAGCCCAATATTCACTGCGCGGTGGATGTTTTCCAGCAGCTTGGTCATTTCGGCCACTCGGGGGGAGCTGACAGGCACCAGGGTCTGAATTGCCCGTTGATAGAGTGCCTTCCCCAGTGCCAGGCAGCTTGGGGTGCATCCTCCAATTACTTTCGGAATATCTTTGGTGCCGTAGCGCGGGTTTCCGGGGTCCTCGCGTTCTGGTGAAAAGACAAGGGCACAATTTTCCCCATGCACTAATCCACGGGCGCGCAGGCGGGGGGCCAGCACTTCTTCCGTGGTGCCAGGCCACGTGGTGCTTTCCAGGCTCACTAGCTGTCCCGCTCGCATGTGGGGCAACGCGCTCTCAATGGTGGCAATGATGTAGCTGAGATCCGGTTCACGATAGCGATTCAGCGGTGTCGGGACGCAAATAATGATTGCATCTACCTCTTTGCTGAGAGAGAAGTCCGTCGTCGCCTCAAATCCTTGCGACCGTGCGCGCTGGATAACGGCAGGTGGCAAGCGCTCAATGTAGCTCCCTCCCGCATTCAGCTGTTGCACCTTGGCGCTGTCGATGTCAAAGCCGGTGACTTTCAGCCCCACCTCGGCAAACCGCAATGCCAATGGAAGGCCGACATAGCCCAATCCGTAGATGCCAATATGTGCGGTGCGCGCGTCGATTTTGGTTTGCAGGGCCGAGAGCTCTGGAGAAAGGGTGCTGGACATGGTCTAAGACAAAGAAGGAATGAAGCCTAGGTGCGTGAGGCTATGATTGGCGCATTGCTGCCCCATGTATTTGTATTGGAGCAGATATCCGTGGTCGGCGGCATATCTGCCCGTAGCTCAACTGGATAGAGCAATTGCCTTCTAAGCAATAGGTCGGGGGCTCGAGTCCCTCCGGGCAGGCCATCTCACGGCATAGGGTGTGGCTCCCTCAGGCCACAAAGCTTCCCGACTTGCCGCCATGCTTTTCCAGCAGCTGCACGCCGGTTATCACCATGCGCTTGTCTGCGGCCTTGCACATGTCGTAGATGGTCAGCAGCGCGATCTGCACGACGGTGAGGGCTTCCATTTCCACCCCGGTCGGGCCCACGGTTTCTGCGGTGGCTATGCACTGCACGGCGTTGTCGGCGCGCAGTAAAAATTGGGGTCAGACTCCAATTCAAACAGAAATAGGGTTTAAACCCTGGGCGCGACTTTGAGTTCTAAGTTCGCCCATAGTGTCTATTGCGGTTACAGGACGATCAAATGCTCCGCTGTCGCGCCTGGAACGGCGTGAAGGTTCAGCCGAGCATCAAAGCTGACAAAACAGCACTGGTGGCGTACGGCCAAGCCCAGCAGGTAGCTGTCTGTAATTTGCCTGTGGCCCAGCAGGTGTTGCCAGTGCACCTGGTTGGCGTCGAGCAGGCTGTAGTCGTCGGCAAGAAAGGCGTGCGCAGGGTGTGCGGTAGCCTGTGCCAGGCGGCTGACGATTGCCGCCAACGGCAGGGCCTGGGGGTAGGCGGGCTGGGCCATGATGCGCAAGCAGCCGTTCTGCGTGAGTGGGCAGGAGGCCCAGCCGTGAGCAATCTCCTGCTGCAGCCACTGCGTGGCGCGGGCGTGGTGCATGTGCGCCGCATCCAGCAGGGCGATCAGGACATTGACGTCGAGCAGGGCACGCATGGTCTAAATGCCGTCGGCATCGCGCAAGCGATTGATCAGTTCGTTGCTGACAACGACCCCGCGCGACCCGAAGGGCACGAACCCTGTGGCCGTGGCGGGCAGGTTGTTGATGGTTTGGGGTGCTGCACCTCCGGTCAGCGCCTGGCGCAACAAGCGCGAGATTACTTTGCCCAGACTCGTGTTTTCGGCGCGGGCGATTTCTTTGGCGGCAATCAAGGTATCGTATTCAAGATCAATGGTGGTGCGCATGACATGCCTCCTGCATTTTCGTGGGAGTGATGTCTTGATTCTAAATCATCATGATGCAATTGCATCATTGAAAACAAGGGTATCGTGGGTATCATCCGCCCACCTTGCGCCGTCCTCTCGTGTACCTTGCTTGCCTCACTGCCTCACTGCCTCACTGCCCCGCTGATGGCGCTGGCGGTTGCCTTCCCGTTTCTGTTTTCCTATACCCAGCCACCCTCTACCAACTTCTGGCCCTTGATGGCTGCCGGGCTGTGCGGTTGGGTGGTGGCGGTGGTGTGGAATGCACGCTCAGCAGGCCGCGTTAACACTGTGCGGGGCGGCTGGATGGATCGCTCCGAGATGGCCACCTGGCTTGGCGCGGGCCTGTTGCTGGCCGCCGTGCTGGCCAGTGCCATCGGCCTGCTGCAATATTTTGGCGCGGCCCCTGGGCTTGATCCCTGGGTGCATACCGCCAAGCCCGGCCAGGCCATGGGCAATTTGCGGCAGCGCAACCAGCAGGCCACGCTGCTCAGCATGGGGCTGTGGGCTTTGCTGTGGGTGGTGGCGCAGACCGAGGCGCATTTGCGTGCGTCATCGGCGGGAGGGAGCTCGGCGCAGGCCGGGGCAGACTTGCATGGGGGCGGTCGGCCCTGGCCTCTGTGGCTGGTCGGGATTCTGACGGCCTGGGCGCTGGCCCTGCTGGCAGTGGGCAGTGCGGCCACGGCGTCGCGCACGGGGCTGGCGCAATTGTTAGTGATTCTGGTTCTGCTGGCGCTGTGGCGCGCTTCGGTCGGACGGGTTGCGCTCGGGCTGGTGCTGGCGGGCTTGGCCATTTATGCGGTTGCAGCCTGGTTGTTGCCCAATTTGCTGCTGCAATGGACCGGTTTTCGTGCCGAAGGCTTGTTCGCCCGCTTTGGCGACGCACCCGGCTGCACCAGCCGCAGGGTGCTGTGGTCCAACGTGCTGCACCTGATTGCGCAGAAGCCCTGGCTCGGCTGGGGCTGGGGGGAGTTGGACTATGCGCATTACATGACGCTGTTTCCGGGTGAGCGCTTTTGCGTGCTGCTGGACAACGCGCACAACCTGCCCCTGCACCTGGCGGTGGAACTGGGCGTCCCCGTGGCAGCGCTGCTGTGTTTTGCCGTGCTGGCATGGGTGTGGAAGGCGCGCCCCTGGAGTGAAACCGATCCCGCGCGCCAACTGGCCTGGGGGATCCTGGCGCTGGTGGGCTTGCACAGCATGCTGGAGTTTCCGCTCTGGTATGGCCCGTTCCAGATCGTCACGCTGTGGGCCCTGGCGCTGCTTTGGCGCGGGCGTGGGCTGGATGCAGCCGTACAAGTCGTGCGGCGTGTGCCCTTGGGTCTGTGGGCGGTGGTTGCGGTGGCGGGTCTGGTGCTCTGGGGGGCGCTGGGGTGGCAGTACCACCGCATCAGCCAGATCTACACGCCTGTGGCGCAGCGCATGCCTTCCATGCGCGACAACCCCTTGGCGCAGGTGCAAGGCAGTTGGGTGTTCAAAGATGCCATTGCCTTTGCCGAGCTGACCACCATGCCGGTCAACCGCGACACTGCCGAGCGGGCGCATGCGCTGGCCCTGCGCATGCTGCAGTATTCACCCGAGCCCCGCGTGATCGAGCGCCTGATCGAAAGCGCCACCCTGCTGGGCCTGGACGACGAAGCCGCGTTCCATTTGCAGCGCTACCGGGTGGCGTACCCCAAAGACCATGCGCGCTGGCAGAAGAAGAACGGGGCGTCGGGCGAGCCGCTTATGCCTGGTCGGGCGCCGGGTGTGGTTGTGGCCCCGTCGTAATAGGCACGTCTTCGTACAGGGCCTCCAGCGGCACTTGAAGGCCCACGCTGGCCCATTCGACGTGGCCGCCAGCCTCGATGGGGTGCAGCACCCAGCGCTTGCTGTCGCCTTCGCGGCGAAACAAATCGAGGCTCAGGCGCTCGGGGTCGATCAGGGCGTATTCGCGCAGTGTGGGCAGCTTGCGGTAGGCAGCAAACTTGGCGCCCCGGTCGTAGGCGCTGGTGGCGGGGGACAGCACTTCCACTACCAGCACGGGGGCACTCTTGCTGTGGCTCTGCCCACGGTCGCTCTCGGCGCAGGTGACGAAGACATCGGGGTAAAAAAACGCGTTGTCTTCTTCCACGCGCAGCTTCATGTCAGAGATGAACACGCTGCAGGGGCTGCCGCGCAGGTGGTTGCGCAGGGCCATGTACACATTGCCTGCCACCGTCACATGGGCGTCTGACGCGCCCGCCATCGCAAATACCTCACCGTCGTGGTACTCGTGCTTGGTGCTTTGCTCGGCCTCCCAGGCAAGGTAGGCTTGGGCATCAAAAAACGGCTGTGGTGCGGGTAGGGACATGGCTCGCTCCGGGGTAGGTGGTCATGGTAGCAGTCTGCGCCTGGCAAGGAGCATCGTGCATCAGTCCGCCACATAACTCCCCGACTTGCCCCCGTGCTTTTGCAGCACGCGCACGTCGTGGATGGACATGCCGCGATCGGCCGCCTTGCACATGTCGTAAATGGTGAGCAGGGCCACCTGCACGGCGGTGAGGGCCTCCATCTCCACGCCCGTGGGGCCCACGGTTTCCACCGTGGCGGTGCAGGCAATGCCGGTGGCGCCGGGGTGATGGGCGCTGGCGGGGGCAAAGTCCAGCGCCACGCGGGTCAGTGCCAAGGGGTGGCACAGGGGAATGAGGTCGCTGGTCTTCTTGGCAGCCTGGATGCCTGCGATGCGGGCGATGCCCAGCACATCCCCCTTCTTGGCGTTGCCGGCCTCGATGAGCGCCAGCGTGGCGGGCAACATTTCGATGCGGCCGGTGGCCACGGCGATGCGGTGGGTGGCGGCTTTGGCGCCGACGTCCACCATGTGGGCCTGGCCTTGGGCGTCGAAGTGGGTGAGGGGGCTGGTGGCGGTGGCTTCTGGGGTTTTGGATGTCATGGTCGAGGGCTCTCTGTGCACTTGGTAGCAACCACGTGCGAAACAATTCGCGGGTCGGGGGCATCATACGGTGCAGTGCGCCGCAGTTGGCGCTGTCGCCACCAATGGCGCCAGGGAGACCATGAGTGTTGATATTGGATAAAAAAAGGCGTCTAGCGCTCGCCAGTCAAGCGCTAGTAGCTTCTCTTTTGATAGCGTTCGGCGCGGCAAGCCCCTTGCCTGCTCGGGCACAGGGGGCGCTTCCTACCCTGGGGGATGGCAGCGACCTGACCAGCAGCGAGGAGCGGCGGCTGGGCGACCGCATCATCCGCGAGCTGTACCGCGACCCGGACTACATCGATGACCCGGTGATTGGCGAGTACGTGCAGGGCATCTGGCAGCCGTTGATGGCGGCGGCGCGGGCGCGGGGCGAGTTGTCGCCCGAGCTGGACGAGCGCTTTGCGTGGGAGGTGCTGCTGGGGCGTGACCGCACCGTGAATGCCTTTGCCCTGCCGGGCGGCTATCTGGGGCTGCACCTGGGCTTGATCGGGGTGGTGGGCACGCGCGACGAGCTGGCCTCGGTGATGGCGCACGAGCTGAGCCACGTGACGCAGCGGCACATTTCACGTTTGCTCACGCAGCAAAGCCGGCAGACGCCGCTGCTGCTGGGCGCGATGGTGCTGGGCGCGCTGGCGGCCAGCAAGAACCCGGGCGCCACGCAGGCGCTGGTGGTGGGCGGGCAGGCGCTGGCCCTGCAAAACCAGCTCAATTTTTCGCGCGACATGGAGCGTGAGGCCGACCGTGTGGGTATGGGGCTGATGGAGCCAGCGGGCTTCGCCCCCGAGGGTTTTGTGGGCATGTTCGACAAGCTGCAGCAGGCCAACCGCATCAACGACAACGGCAGCTGGCCGTATCTGCGCAGCCACCCGTTGACCACGCAGCGCATAGCCGACATGCAGTCGCGCCTGCCCTCGGGCGGGTTGACGGCGACCAGCCCCTTTGTCTTGCAGGCCGAGCATGCCATGGTCACCGCGCGGGCACGGGTGCTGTCCAGACCCGGTGTGGATGTTCTGCGCCAGTGGGTGGCTGAGCCGCAAGGCACTGGCTTTGCAGCGCTGCCGCCAGCGCGGCAGGCGGGCGTGCTGTATGCGGCGGCGCTGGGCTCCAGCCAGCTGCGGGATGCGGCAGGGGCGCGGCGCTGGGCGGGGCAGTTGCAGCAACTGGTCAAGAACGATGCTGCGGCCACCCGGTTGGCAAAACTGCTGAGGGCGGAGCTAGAACTGGCAGCAGACGATGCCCCCGCTGCGCTGGCGGCCATGCCACCGGGGGATTTACGCCGGCCCGAGATGCTGCTGCGCACGCAAATTGTGCTGCGCACCGGCCAGTCGAAAGAGGTGACGGGGCCGCTGCAGACCTGGCTGGCGACCCACCCGCGCGATGCGTCGGCGTGGCAGGCCATGGCAGCTGTCTGGAATGCGCAGGGCCAGCCACTGCGTGCAGTGCGGGCAGAGGCGGAAGTACATGCGGCGCGCTACGACTACGCTGCGGCGGTGGATCGCTTCAAGGCCGGGCAGGATCTGGCGCGGCGCAGCACTTCGGCCGACGACCACTTCGAGGCGTCGATCATCGACACCCGGCTGCGCGCCGTGCAATCACTGCTTCGTGAACAGGCCGCCGAGCGCTGATTCGATCACCAGGCCCAGCGCGGAGTAGATGAGCGAGCCGAGCAAGGCTGCCATGAACCCGTTGACGTGAAAGCCGTCCAGCACGCCCGCCGCTGCCCAGAACATGAGCGCGTTGATGACGAACAGGAACAGGCCCACGGTGACCACGGTGACAGGCAGGGTCAGGATCACCAGCACCGGGCGCAGCACGGCGTTGAAAAGGCCGATGACAAACGCGGCAATCAGCGCCGAGCTAAAGCTCTGCACCTGCACGCCGCCATAAACATAAGCCACAAAGAGCAGCGCCGCGGCGCTGAGCAGCCATTTCAGGAGGAGTTTCATGGCCAGAGAATAGCACCGGCCTTGAGGCAGGGCACGTGCCGCAGCGGGCGGGCGCTCAGTCCAGCGCCAAGGCCCACAAAGTGCTGCAGCCGGTGAGCACGCTGCCCAGCACGCCGGGCCAGGAGGATGGTGGTGATGGGCGCTCAGCGGAGGAGTTGACGCCGATTTGCGCTTCGGTGCCCATGCGGGGTTTGCGTGCATCCAGCACCTGGGCAGGGCGGCCGCAGGCCTGTTGGGTTTGCGATTGCAGTTGCTCGGTCAGCTCTGCCAACGGGATTTTGGCCAGCACGGTCGTCACCTGAGAAGGCTGCAGCCCAGCGCCGGGGATGATTTGTGCGAACAGCTTGTCAGCCCATTTGTTGCGCCAGCTTTCGCGGGCGCTGTGGCTCACCCATTTGCTGACGCGGTGCGTCATGCGCGGCGCACAGGCCACCAGCACCCAGTGGCGCTGGCTGGCTGGTTCGTTGGCTACCAGGGGCGCAAGCAGCTGCTGCGCATGGTCAGCGTCGTCCACGTACACAATGATTTTGTCCATGTCGCAGGCCCTGTGGGTGGGTGAACGGGGTGAAACAGAAAGCAAAAAGGGCGTTGCCCTGCCCGTGCGGCGGGCGGAGGTCAACGCCCCTGGGGGCCGCAGCCTGCATGCAGGCTGCGAACGGCGGGAGCCGCTGTGCAGGCGCGGGGTCAGCCGTGGGCTGCGCCACCTTCGCCGCCGTCGCCAGCGCGGCGGGACACGATGAACTTGCCCACTGCCAGCACCAGCAAGGCGCCTACCACGTGCGATGCCCAGTACAGGGTGTCGGAGATGACCGCCAGGCCCTTTTCATCCACGCTGCCCCACTTGGGCATCCAGTCCATCACTGCGGGGTTCACGAATGCAGGATCGGTGACCAGCATGCCACCAGCAATCCAGCCCAGCAGCATGCCGCCGAAGGTGATGATGAACGGGAAGCGCTCCATCAGCTTGATGACGAGCTGGCTGCCCCAGACGATGATCGGGATCGAGATCAGCAGGCCCAGCACGACCAGCAGGAACGAGTGTTCGCCTGCGTTCTGTGCGGCACCGGCGATGGCGATCACGTTGTCCACGCTCATCACCAGGTCGGCCACGATGATGGTCTTGATGGCGGCCAGCAGCTTGTCGCTGCCTTGCACGTCGCCGTGGCCTTCTTCGTCAGGGGCCAGCAGCTTCACGCCGATCCACACCAGCAGCAGCGCACCGACGAACTTGAGGAACGGCAGCGACAGCAGGGTCATGGCAAAAGCAATCAGCACCACCCGCAAGACGATGGCACCGGCGGTGCCCCAGATGATGCCCTTGGCGCGTTGCGCAGGTGGCAGCTTGCGGCAGGCCAGCGCGATCACGACGGCGTTGTCTCCGCCCAGCAAGATGTCGATGATGATGATCTGGCCCAGTGCTAGCCAGAATTCGGGTGAAGTCAAAAAGTCCATGAAGTCCTCGGTGTCCTAAGGCAAAAGGAGTTTCCCGCTGCTGTGATGGCAAAGGGTCTGTCCTGGCGAGTCAGGCCTGCGGCGGAGGACCTGGAACCTGCCCGCGCGCTGGTGCGCAGGAGCGAGGGACGGCCTTGATCACCCCGCTGCGGGGCCATCAAAGGTCTTGCTCAGTCGGTGTGGCCACGGTGGCTGCACTGACCCGGACCGCCGGAAGCGAGACGCTTCGTACTGACGACGGTACGCTGCCCGGATGCTGCTGCGCGTGCTGGGTGGCGCGTGCATGGCCTGGGCGGGAACTACTCCCCTTCGAAGGGGGTGATTGGAACACCGTCAGGCGACCGGTGCAAGGGCGCGGGGGTTGTGGGTATTGCGTATGTCCTGAAGGGGTATCAGGGTTTACCAGCAGGTTGGCAGATACCCCTGCGCTGCTGTTTGGCCACCTGGGGTCGCTATCATCCAGCCCCCGCTAGCTCCCGGTAGCCTCTGCCTGCCCAGGGCCCCTTGCGCTGCACCCCCATCTTCATGACCGCCATCCACATCACCGACATCGAAGCCGCCATCAACCACTGGCGCCAGCGCTTGCCCTCCAATGCGGGTATGGCCCTGGCGCCACAGGTGCAGGCGCTGGCCGAGGTGTATGCGCTGATGGTGTACCGCCACGAAGATACGGTGGAAGAAGCCGACCTGCCGCTGGCGGCCCTGGATGCCTGGCTGGGCTGGTACGACACCACGCCCGACACGCCCTGCATTGCCATCTGCTCCACCAGCCAGGGCGACGATCTGTGCAAGGGCTGTGGCCGCACGTTCGATGAAGTGCAGCACTGGCCTGCCATGGGCCCAGCCGCCAAGCGCCAGGTGTGGCGGCGCATCACGCTGGAGCACACGGCCTGGCGGTTCACCCGCTATGCCGAGCGGGCGGCGGAAGGCGCTTCCAAACCGCCTGCGGTGTAGCCAGCAGCGTTCCCCCGGGGGCTGTACGCGAGGCGACCAAACCGCTATGGTGGCCCCTATGCTGCGCCTGACCCAAGCCCCCAATATCGCCATCGCCACCCTGTGGGCCGACTTGCTGTGCGAAGCGGGTATGACGGCATCGGTGCAGCGGCAATACCTGGGGGCTGCGGCCGGGCACCTGCCGCCGGACCAGTGCCTGCCCGAAATCTGGCTGGATTACGACGAACACGCCCCCCGTGCACGCGCGCTGCTGCAGGAGCTTCAGGATTTGCCCCAGCGCCGCTGGGCTTGCCGGTGCGGGGAGATCGTCGAGGGCGGGTTTGAGCAGTGCTGGCAATGTGGCGCGCTGATGCCGCGCGACTGAGTCATTGCTATTGATTCAATAGCTGCTGGCGCTTCTCTGTAGGGCGCTAGAAGGCTTTTTGGTTGATATCTATCACTTCCAGCGCACGGGCTCCAGGTGCACGCTGCCCAGGTTGCTGCTCAGCGTCAGCGCGCCTTCCTGCACCGTGGCCTGCAGCTGCATGCTGCGCTCGGCCATGGCCGCCATGGCCTGCGAGGCTTCGGTGGGAATGCGCCAGACCTGGAGCTTTTCCAGGCGCGTCAGCTTGGTTTCAATGCCCTTCCACCACACTTCAGACGCGTGATTGAAGCAGTAGACGATGACCGAGTCGGCCTTGCTGCAGGCCTTGGTCAGCGGCTTGTCTTCGGGCTGGCCTACTTCGATCCACACGCGCTTGCGGCCGGTGAAGTCGGTGAGCGAGGCGTCCGGGTCATCGGGGTCTGACAGCCCTGCGCCAAAGGCCAGGGTGGCGTCGCCATTGCACAGCGTCTGCAGCTGGTGGGCCTGCAGGGCCAGCGCGGCCAGCCGCACCATCATGCGCTCATCCGTCTCGCTGGGGTGGCGTGCCAGGGTGAGGGCATGGTCGGCGTAGTAGCCGTGGTCGATGTCGGCGATTTGCAGGTTCGCCTTGAAGATGGTGGATTTGATGGCCATGCAGCCTCACTATTAATTTGATAGCTGCCAGCGCTTATCAGGAAAGCGCTAGAGGCAAAAAGTATCGAAAGCCCGCCAGCGTTCGCTACGGGCGGTGCCCTGGTCAGTGCAACCGTGGAACCGGCTTTGCCGGGCCACGGGTTGCGTCCCCCTGGGGGGAAGGCGTGAAGCGCCTCAGGGGGGTTACACCCTTCGGGCCAGCTCAGCGGCCTTGCCGGTATAGCTGCCGGGTGTCATGGCCAACAGGCGGTCTTTTTCGGCTTGCGGGATGTCCAGCGACTGGATCAGTGCGTGCAGCGCTTCGGCCGTCACGGTCTTGCCGCGTGTGACTTCCTTGAGCTTTTCGTACGCACCTTGCACACCAAAACGGCGCATCACCGTCTGGATGGGCTCGGCCAGCACTTCCCACGACGCGTCCAGGTCGGCGGCCAGGGCTTCTTCGTTGATTTCGAGCTTGTTCAGGCCAGTGAGCAGCGAGGTGTAGGCCAGCGCGGCGTAGCCCAGGGCCACGCCGATGTTGCGCAGCACGGTGCTGTCGGTCAGGTCGCGCTGCCAGCGGCTGATGGGCAGCTTCTCAGCCAGGTGCTTGAGCAGCGCGTTGGCCAGGCCCAGGTTGCCTTCGGCGTTTTCAAAGTCGATGGGGTTGACCTTGTGCGGCATGGTGCTCGAACCAATCTCGCCCGCCTTGAGGCGCTGCTTGAAGTAGCCCAGGCTCACATAGCCCCAGATGTCGCGCGAGAGGTCGATCAGGATGGTGTTGGCGCGCGCCACGGCGTCGAACAGCTCGGCCATGTAGTCGTGCGGCTCGATCTGGATCGAGTAGGGCTGGAAGGTCAGACCCAGGCCCAGGGGCTCGGGCGTTTCGATGACCTTCTTGCTGAAAGCTTCCCAGTCAAAGTCAGGCCAGGCGGACAGGTGGGCGTTGTAGTTGCCCACGGCACCGTTCATCTTGCCCATGATCTTGACGGCGGCGATCTTCTCGCAGGCCGTCTGCAGGCGCATCACCACGTTGGCCATTTCCTTGCCCACGGTGGTGGGGCTGGCCGTCTGGCCGTGGGTGCGGCTGAGCATGGGCACGTCGGCAAACGCGTGGGCCATCTCGCGCAGCTTGAGCATGATGCGGTCCAGGCCCGGCAGGATGACCTGGTCGCGGCCCGAGCGCAGTTGCAGCGCGTGGCTGGTGTTGTTGATGTCTTCGCTGGTGCAGGCAAAGTGCACAAATTCGGCGGCCTTTTCCAGCTCGGGGCGGGCTTCAAACTTGCTCTTGATCCAGTATTCCACGGCCTTCACGTCGTGGTTGGTGGTCTTCTCGATTTCCTTGATGGCGGCGGAATCGGCCTCGGAGAAGTTTTTCACCAAGCTGAGCAAGTAAGCGCGTGCTCCGGTAGTGAGGGGCTTGAATTCTGCAAAGCCTGCATCAGACAGGGCGATGAACCACGCCACCTCGACCTGCACCCGGCGGTGCATGTAGCCGTGCTCGCTCATGATGGGGCGCAGCGCGGCAAGTTTGGGGGCGTAACGGCCGTCAAGCGGCGAGAGGGCGGTGATGGTGGACAGGCTCATGGCGCGCAATTGTAGGCGGGCAGTGGGCGGGCACGTACTGTTGTACCTGCGCCAGTACTCGTCAGGTAGGAGTGATCGGGTGCCGATAGAATCGCCTGCCCAGCCAGCGTGCGCCGTTTGCGTGCGGGCATTCACTTCCTGCTGACCCATGAAACTGATCGGATCCACCACCAGCCCGTACGTGCGCAAAGTGCGCATTGTGCTGGCCGAGAAAAAGCTCGACTACCAGTTCGTGCAGGACAACGTCTGGGGGGATGACACCACGGTGACCGCCTCCAACCCGCTGGGCAAGGTGCCCTGCCTGCTGATGGAAGGCGCCGAGGCCGTGTTTGATTCGCGCGTGATCGTGGAATACCTCGACACCCTCTCGCCCGTGGGCAAGCTGATTCCCTCCTCGGGCCGCGAACGCGCCGAGGTGAAGACCTGGGAAGCCCTGGCCGATGGCGCCATGGACGCCGGCATTCTGGCCCGCATGGAAGCCACCTGGGTGCACCGCCCCGACGACCAGCGCTGCCAGGCCTGGATCGACCGGCAAATGGGCAAGGTGAACGCGGCCCTCAAGGCCATGAGCCAGGGCCTGGGCGACAAGCCTTATTGCAGCGGCATCCACCTGAGCCTGTCGGACATTGCCGTGGGCTGCGCCCTGGGTTGGCTGGAGTTCCGCTACCCCGAGCTGGCCTGGCGCACCGAATACCCGAACCTGGGCAAGCTGATGGACAAGCTCATGCAGCGCGCGAGCTTTGCGGACACCAAGCCGGGCGCCTGACGCCCAGGGCCCCAGGGCCTTGCCCACCACCCCGGCGCAAGCTGGCGCGGGCTCCCCGCTGCGGGCGGCGCGGGTATCTTGGGGGACGAAGCTGGCTGTGGTTCGCTTATGCTTGGCTGGCTATGAACGAACCGGTTAGAACCCCTTTGGTGGACGAGCCTTCCCCACGCCGTACCGCACGCAAAGCTTCCGCAGCGGCGCCGGAACGTGGCCGGGTGAACGACCCGGACCGCACCATGGCCAACATCCTGGAAGTGGCCACGGCCGAGTTTGCCGACAAGGGGCTGGCTGGCGCGCGTATCGACGAGATCGCCGCGCTGACCCACACCAGCAAGCGCATGATTTACTACTATTTTGGTAGCAAAGAGGGCTTGTATCTGGCGGTGCTCGAAGAGGCTTACCGGCGCATTCGCCAGATCGAGACCAGCCTGCGCCTGGAAGACATGGAGCCGGAGGCCGCGCTGCGCACCCTGGTGGGCTTCACCTTCGACTACCAGCTGGACAACCCCGATTTCATTCGCCTGGTGATGAACGAGAACATGCACCGGGGCGAGTTCATCCGCCGCTCCGCCACCATCCAGGAGCTGAACGTGCCCGCCATCAACGCCGTGCAGGCGGTGTACGAACGCGGCGTGGCCAGCGGGGTGTTTCGCCCGCACATGGACCCGATTGACCTGCACATGTCCATCTCGGCCCTGTGCTTCTTCAATGTGGCCAACCGCCACACCTTCAGCGCGATCTTCAAGCGCTCACTCGACGAACCCGAGGCCCTTGCGCAGCGGCGCGATTCCATCATCGACATGGTGGTGCGCTTCGTGCGCGCCTGACTGACCACTTCGCTGCTTCCCGTTGTGCTCCTGCGCTTCCGTTTCCCGCAGGCTGCCGTGCGCGCGTGCAATTCCGCGCCCGCCATTCACCAAGGGTTTGCCCGAATCATTAAAACTAACCAGTTCGTACAAAATAATTCCAGCAGCCGATAACGTTTTGACTGGAGACAACCATGTTCGATTTGGTGGACCGCGTTTTGCGGGGCTACACACGAGCGCTGGACATGCTGGGGGGCTTGTTCCTCGCCGCCATGGTGGTGCTGGTCTTCGGCAACGTGGTGCTGCGCTACGCCTTCAACTCGGGCCTGACCATGTCCGAAGAAGTCTCGCGCTGGCTGTTTGTGTGGCTGACGTTCATGGGCGCTGTGGTGGCCCTGCGCGAGCACGGGCACCTGGGCACTGATGCGCTGGTGTCGCGCCTGCCCCGCCTGGGCAAAAAAATCTGTCTGGTGCTGGCCCAGGTGGCCATGCTGTATGTGTCCTGGTTGCTGCTCAAAGGCAGCTGGGTGCAGGCCGAAATCAATTGGGACACTGAGGCCCCCGTCACGGGCGCGTCGGTGGGCATCTTCTACGCCAGTGGCGTGATGCTGGGCGTGTCCTCCATGGCCATCTTGCTGCGCGATTTGCTGCGCACGCTGCTCACCCACCCGAGCGACCAGGAACTGGTGATGGTGCAGGAAAGCGAAGAAGTGGCCGCGCTGGAACAGCGCAACCTGGGCGATGTGGCGCCCCATTTTTCGCATGGCCCCATCGTGGCCAAAGACGATTCGCCCCCTGTGCGCAAGCCTTGATGGCCCGCGCCCACCGCCTCTACTTTCCTGAGCACCGCCGCCCATGACCGTCGCCATCTTCCTCGGCTCCCTGCTGATCGCCATGGCGATTGGCATTCCCATCGCCTACTCGCTGCTCCTCAGCGGCATTGCGCTGATGTGGCACCTCGACCTGTTCGACGCGCAGATCCTGGCGCAGAACGTCATCAACGGCGCAGACTCCTTCCCGCTGCTGGCCGTGCCGTTCTTCATGCTGGCGGGCGAAATCATGAACGTGGGCGGGCTGTCCAAGCGCATCGTCAAGCTGGCGCTGGCCGTAGTGGGCCATGTGCCCGGCGGCCTGGGCTATGTGGCCATCATGGCAGCGGTGATTCTGGCGGCGGTGTCCGGCTCCGCGGTGGCCGATGCGGCGGCGCTGGCTTCGCTGCTGCTGCCCATGATGGTGGCGGCCGGGCACGACAGGGCGCGCTCTGCGGGGCTGATTGCCTCGGCGGGCATCATCGCCCCGGTCATTCCCCCGTCCATCGGTTTCGTGATTTTTGGTGTGGCGGCCAATGTGTCCATCAGCAAGCTGTTCCTCGCGGGCATCGTGCCCGGGGTGCTGCTAGGCATCGCGCTGGCCATCACCTGGTGGTGGCTGGTGCGCAGTGAAAAAGTGGCCCCACCCGCCCGCGCCAGCCGCGCGGAAGTGCTCAAGGCCCTGCGCGAATCGGTGTGGGCCCTGGGCTTGCCCGTCATCATTCTGGTGGGCTTGCGCATGGGCGTGTTCACGCCGACCGAAGCGGCCGTGGTGGCCGCCGTGTACGCCCTGTTCGTCGCCATGGTGGTGTATCGCGAGCTGAGCTTTCGCCAGCTGGCCGACATCTTCCAGGCGGCGGCCCGCACCAGCGCAGTGGTGATGTTCCTCGTGGCGGCGGCCATGGTGTCGGCCTGGCTCATCACCGTGGCCGACCTGCCCAGCAAGATCATCGGCATGCTGGAGCCCTTCATGGGCAACCAGACGCTGCTGCTGATCGCCATCATGCTGCTGGTGATGATTGTGGGCACGGCCATGGACATGACGCCCACCATCCTCATCCTGACGCCCGTGCTCATGCCCGTGGTAAAGGCCGCTGGCATCGACCCCGTCTACTTTGGCGTGCTGTTCATCATCAACAACGCCATCGGCCTCATCACTCCGCCCGTGGGCACGGTGCTCAACGTGGTGGCAGGGGTCGGGCGCATTTCCATGTCGGATGTGACGCGCGGTGTCATGCCCTTCATGCTGGCGCAGTTCATCGTGATGTTCCTGCTCGTGGCCTTCCCATCCATCGTGATGGTGCCGCTGCGCTGGCTGGGCGGCTGATTGCCCTCGCCACCCTTTTCCTCTTACGGCCTTGCTTCATTCATCCCTACCAAGGAGCCTTCCATGACCCTCTTGAAAACCCTGCTGGCCACGGCGCTGGTGGCTGCCTCGCTGGTGTCGGGCGCGCACGCCCAAGACCGCACCATCAAGTTCGCCTTCCAGAACCAGAAGGACCACCCCCAGGCCCAGGGCGCGCAAAAGTTTGCAGACCTGGTGGCCGCAAAGAGCGGCGGCAAGATCCAGGTCAAGCTGTTCCCCGGCGGCACGCTGGGCGGCGATTTGCAGACCGTGTCGGCCTTGCAGGGCGGCACGGTGGAGATGACGGTGCTCAACGCGGGCATCCTGTCGGCGCAGACCAAGGAATTCGGCATTTACGACTTCCCCTTCCTGTTTGCCTCGCCGCAAGAAGCCGATGCCGTGACCGACGGCCCCTTTGGCAAGAAGCTGCTGGACAAGCTCAAGGCCAAGAACCTGGTGGGCCTGGCCTATTGGGAGCTTGGTTTTCGCAACGTCACCAACAGCAAAAAGCCCATCACCAAGGCCGAAGACCTGGCGGGCCTGAAGATCCGCGTGATCCAGTCGCCCATCTATATCGACATGTTCAACGCCCTGGGCGCCAACGCCGTGCCCATGCCCTTCCCCGAGCTGTACACCGCGCTGGAGCAAAAGGCCGTGGACGGACAGGAGAACCCAGTCACCACCATCCTCTCGTCCAAATTCAACGAAGTGCAAAAGCACCTGGCCATCACGCGCCACATGTACAACCCGCAGGCGGTCATCGTCAGCAAGAAGTTCTGGGACGGCCTGTCGCCCGCCGAGCAAAAGTGGATCAACGACGCCATGGCCGAAGCCACCACGTTCCAGCGCGGCGTCTCGCGCGTGCAGTCGGACGTGGCGCTCGACCAGCTCAAGAAGTCAGGCATGCAGGTGACCGAATTCCCTGCCGCCGAGCTGGACAAGCTGCGCGCCAAGATGAAGCCTGTGATTGAAAAGCACAGCGAAAAGGTGGGCGCCGACACGGTGAAAGAGGTGTACGACACCCTGGCCAAGCTGCGCGCTGCCAAATAAGCGCCGGACTTGCACACGCACCGGAGGCAAGCCCTCGGGTGCGGGGGCTGGCATCGCTGCCGGGCCGGTGGCGGCCATTGGGCAGACAATGCCGTATTTCCCTCGTTACGCTGATTCCACCGCCATGAGCATTCTTCTTCTGAACGGCCCCAACCTGAACCTGCTGGGCACGCGCGAACCCCACATCTACGGCGCCGACACCCTGGCCGATGTGGAGCGCCACTTTGCCGCCGAGGCGGTGCGGCTGGGCACCACGGCCGCCTGCTTTCAGAGCAACCACGAAGGCCACCTGATTGACCGCATCCACGCTGCGCGCCTGGATGGCACGCGCGGCATTGTCATCAACCCCGGCGGCCTCACCCACACCAGCGTGGCGCTGCGCGATGCGCTGGCGGGCGTGGCCCTGCCGGTGGTGGAAGTGCACATCAGCAACGTGCACAAGCGCGAGGAGTTTCGCCACCACTCCTACATCTCGGGCATTGCCGATGGCGTGATTGCAGGCCTGGGCATCCAGGGCTATGAAATGGCGCTGCACTACCTGGTGCGCAAGCTGGCCAAGGCGGCATGAACGCGGCGGGCGCCTCGGTCCGCTAACTGTTCGCGCGGCGCTTGAGCCAGCGCATCAGAGCGCCCACCACGGGCAGCTTTTCGTACAGCTCCTCGGCGGCGTCCCAATAGTCGCGGTGCAGTGTGACCAGGCCTTGCTCGTCGAGCACCAGGTGCGAGGCGCCGCGCACCGTCTGCGTCACGCCCTTGTGAAAATTTTGGAAAGCAAACAGGAAATCCCAGGTCAGAAAGCACTGCTGGCCTTGCACCACCCGGCCGGTGACGATGAAGCGCGGCTGTTCCAGCGCCTCGAACATATGGGAAAAGATGCCCTGGATGGCGGGCACGCCCTGCACCTCGTTGAACGGGTCTTTGAAGCGCGCCTCTGCCGCGTAAAGCTCGCCCAGTTGCGCCACACCTGCGGGCGACAGCGTTTCAAAAAAGACGATGACGCGGCTGACGGCTTCTTCCGTCAAGGCTGCTGGGGGGCTCAGGGGGTGTTCCATGGCGTGGGTTTTACAGGCCGGTAAAGCGGCGCACTGCCGGAAAGTACCACCGGTAGGGCAACAACCGCAGCCATTTCATCCAGCGGGTGAAGCGTTTGGGGAAGTGGATGTCGAACTCGCCGTCTTCCCAGCCGCGCACGATGGCTGCAGCCGCTGCTTCGGGCGTGATGAGCGCGGGCATGGTGAAGTCGTTGCGCGCCGTCAGCGGCGTGGCCACAAAGCCGGGGTTGATCACGCTCACGCCCATGCCCAGTGCGTGCAGATCCAGGTACAGCGCCTCGGCCAGGTTGATGAGGGCCGCCTTCGTAGGGCCGTAGGCCAGGCTCTTGGGCAGGCCGCGAAAGCCCGCCACGCTGCTGACCAGGCTCACGTGCCCTGGCCGCCCCATCTTGGCCGATGCCACCATAGCGGGCAGCACGCCGGCCAGCACGCGCAAGGTGCCGGTGTAGTTCACGTCTTCGTGGCGCAGGGCTTCGGTCAGGTCGAAGTCGGTGGCGCGCATGTCGCGGTAGTGGCCCGCGCAGTAGCACACCAGGTCCAGCGGGCCGCCCGCCAGCACCTGCTGCGCAGCGGCCTTGACCTGGGCGGTGTGGGCCGTGTCCAGCGGCACGGCCACGCTGCCGGGGTGCTCATCTACAAACGCTTGCAGGGCTTGCGCGTTGCGGGCCGACACAATGACCTGCGCCCCCCGCGCATGCAGCAGCGCCGCCGTGGCCCGGCCAATGCCGCTGGAGGCGCCCACCAGCCACACGCGTCGGCCCTGCCAGTAATGGATGCGGGGATTGAGACTCATGGCGTGGCTCAGGTGCGCTTGGTGAACGACAGGGTGATCTCACCCAGCCGCACGCCAAACTTGCTCATCGTGGCGCGGTTGAGCATCACGCGCTCGTCGATCAGGTACATCCAGTCGTCAAAGTCCACGTGGTAGACCTTGCCATCCACCGGCAAGGCCAGCGTGTAACCCCAGCGAAAGGCATTGCCCTGCGTCTGGCCCCTGGCTGTGCCCACCACGTCGTCGGCGGTGCCGGTGTAGTGGCCGCCCGGCAGCCTGGTCAGCCGCCAGATGCGGCGCTGGGTGGTGCCGTCGGAATAGGTGAAGGCTTCGTCCAGCACGCCTTCGTTGCCTTTCCAGCTGCACTCCATCACCACCGTGAAGCGGCGGGCGATCTGGCCGCTGCGGCCCTGGAAGATGCCGTGGGCATCTACCGTGCCATTGAAGTACTGGGTCAGATCCAGCACGGGCTTTTCGCTGGCGTATCCGGCCAGGTTCTGGCTGGCGCACCCGGTCAGGGCCGCAAGCGGCGCCACGGCAGTGGCGCCCAGAAGGGTTCGGCGTTGGATCATGGGAAGGCCTTGGTGGTGGGTGGGGTGCAGGGTTGCATTGAGAAAAATCACGGGGCCTGGAACGCAGCGCTACCGGGCGTGCGCCGCACCACCAGCAGGTACAGCGCGGCAGCCGCCGCCAGCTTGAGCAGGCAGGGCAGCACGGCATACGCCAGGCTCAGGGTTTGCAGGCCGGCTTCGCTGCGGGTGCCGGGTGTGTAGCCCAGCAGGGCCAGCAGCGGCAGCGCCAGCCCGGCGGCCAGGGCCAGGTTGAGCTTGGTGGCAAAGTTCCACCAGCCAAAGTACGCGCCTTCGTGCTGGCCGCTGTCGCCTTCGTAGGCGATCACGCCCGCCAGCAGGGCACTGGGCAGGGCCAGGTCGGTGCCCAGCGCCACGCCCGAGAGGGCGCACACCACGGCAAAGGCCAGCGCATCGCCGCTGCCGAGCAGCGCCGTCCAGGCAAACACGGCCACGGCCAGCAGCATGCCCATGAGCCAGGTGCGGGCCAGGCCAAAGCGGCTCACGGCGCGCAGCCACAGCGGTATCGACAGGGCGGCGCAGACGAAGTAAGCGCCCAGGAACAGCGGTTCCTGCGTGGATGGCGCCTGCAATCGGTCTTGCACGAAGAACAGCACCAGCGTGGCCGGGATGGCGCTGGCAATGCCGTTGAGCATGAACACCGCCAGCAGCCGGCGGAAGGCCGGACGCCCCCAGGGCCGCCACAGGCTGGCGTGCTGGGCGGGGTGATACACGCCATGCATGTCGGCACCCTGCGCCGCAGGCCGGGGCGCGCAGGCCCAGGCCCACCAGCCCAGCACCAGCGTGGCGGCAAACACGCCCAGCATGGCAGGCAGGCCCAGCAAGCTGGGCAGCAACGATGCCAGGACCACGCCCACCAGGGCCGCGCCTTCGCGCCACGCCACGATGCGGCTGCGCAGTGCCTCATCACCGCCCAGGCGGGCGCCCCACGACTGGTGCGCAATGCTGAGCTGGCTGTAGGCCAGGTAGGTGGCCAGCAGGCACAGCAGCGCCCACCAGGCCAGGGCCTGCTGGCCCTGCACGGGCGGGAAGAACAGCGCCCACATGCCCAGCGCCAGCACCACGGCCGACCCGGCCCCCGCGCCCAGCACGGTGCGGGTGGAGCGGCCAAACAGCCGGTCGCTCAGCCGGCCCAGCAGCGGGTCGGTGGCGGCGTCGAACAGGCGGGCCGCCAGCAGCACGGCCCCCAGGGTAGCCAGCGGCATGCCGTAGGCGCGTGCGTAGTGGTTGGGCAGCAGCACGTACAGCGGCAGCGCCACAAAGGCCAGGGGCAGGCCCAGCAGGCCATAGGTCAGGCCTTGGCGGGCGGGCAGCGTGCCGGGGGTGCCAGGTGCGGTCATGGCGATCCTGCGGGGCTGCGGCTGGCCAGCAGCGCCTGGCGCAGCGCGGGCTCGGACGTGTTGGGCGAGAGCCAGATGCCGAAGAACAGGCGCGCAAATTCAGGGTCGGCCACCTCGCCCACCACCTTGTCAGCCATGCGGAACACGGCGCCGCCGCCCGGGCGGTAGATGCCGGTGAGGGTGTCGCCCGGCTTCACATCGGGCAAGGCGGCTTGCAACGCGGCTTGCCAGCGTTCGGCCTGCTCGGGGCCGAACGGGGCCACGCGCCGCATCTCTTCGATGGAGCGCTTGGCAATCGCCTGGGCCGTGAAGTTGCGCTGGTAGGTCAGCGCCAGCGCCAGCGGCTGGTCGGCATAGCGCTCGGGTGCAAAGCCGGGGCTCACCCACAGCCGGGCCTGGTACACCTCCAGCCCAAAGAAGCGCATGGTGCCCTGGCCTGCCAGCACGGTGCCGGGCAGGGGCGTGGCGTCACTGCCCTGTGCGCTAGCAGGGTTGATATAAAAAATGGCTGTAGCGCCCGCTAATAAAGCGCAAGCAGCTATCTTTTTCATAGTGATTGACCCTGCGGCAAAGTGCTTTCAGGCCACGCTGTCGTTCACCAGCGTGTACTGCACGAGGTCGATGTTCTGCATGGCGAACGCGGCTTCGCAGTAGGCGAGGTAGAACTCCCAGATGTGCATGAAGCGCTCGTCAAAGCCCAGCTTCAAAATCTCAGCGCGCTGCGCCAGGAAGCGCTCGCGCCAGCGCTTGAGGGTTTCGGCGTAGTCCTGGCCAAAGGCGAACTCGTCCACCACGCGCAGGCCCGCGGCCTCGGCCTCGCGGCGGAACTCGCGTGGGCAGGGCAGGCAGCCGCCGGGGAAGATGTACTGCTGGATGAAATCGGTGGAGCTGATGCAGCGCTTGAACAGCCCGTCGTCGATCACGATGCTCTGGATGCAGGCCTTGCCACCGGGCTTGAGCAGGCGCTTGATGGAGGCAAAGTACGTGGGCCAGTATTCGCGCCCCACGGCCTCTACCATTTCAATGGAGCAGATGGCGTCGTACGGGCCGTCGCTGATGTCGCGGTAGTCCTGCAGCCGCAGGTCGGCCTGGCCCGCCACGCCGTGCTGCGCCATGCGCTTGCGGGCAAACGCGAGCTGTTCGGTGGACAGCGTCACGCCGGTGAGCGTGGCGCCGAATTCGGTGGTGGCCATTTCCGCCAGCGCGCCCCAGCCGCAGCCAATCTCCAGCACCCGGTCGCCCGGCTGCACACCGGCCATGCGCAGCGCGCGGCGCACCTTGGCGAGTTGTGCGGTGCGCATGTCGCCCCCCGCATCGCCCTCGAACCAGGCGGACGAGTAGTTCATCGTGTCGTCCAGCCACAGCTCATAAAACGCGTTGCCCAGGTCGTAATGCGCGTGGATGTTCTTCTGGCTGTTGGCCTTGGTGTTGCGGTTGAGCAGGTGCTTGATGCGGTACAGCAGCCGCCCGGCCCAGGTGCCATAAATCACGCCTTCGACCTGCTGGCGGTTGGCGATGAAGAGTTTGAGCAGGTCGGTGAGGTGTGGCGTGGTCCAGTCGCCAGCGATATAGCTTTCGGCAAAGCCGATGTCGCCCGACTTGAGGGCGGCACTGCACACGTTCCAGTTCTTGAAGGCAATGGCTGCCGAGGGGCCGCCACCGGGGCCGAAGTGCCGCTGCGTGCCGTCGGGCAGCTGCACCGTGAGGTGGCCATGCTGCAGGCGCTGCAGCAATTGCAAAGCGGTGCGCGCGGCAGCGGGCGTGCCAGCGGGCAAGGCCAGGGCAGAACGGGGTGCGGTGGTGGAGTTCATGGCAGTGGTCTCGCAGGTGGGTGCGGAATACGGGTCGTGCATGTCAACGGGTCACGATCGAGGCCGGGGCCTCGGGCTTGCGATGAAAGCGCACGCGCTTGAGCCACAGCTGCAGCGCGTGCCAGTGGATGCGGGCGATGATGGCCAGCGTCATGGCCGGGTAGCCCCACAGCGCCTGGCGCAGGGTGCGGGCGGTGGCGGGTTGCAGGGTGCCGCTCACGCTGGTCTGGATGAGAGGGCCGCTGGCGTCGTCGTAATCAATGCGCACCACGGTGCGGCCGGCATCCTGCGGGCCGGGGGCTGTGCGCATGAAGCGGAAGCGGTAGCCGCCCGTCACTTCGCAAAACGGCGACACATGGAACACCTTGCGCGCCTGCTGCTCCACGCCGTACTGCGGGGCGTCGAGCAAATAGCAGTGGCGCTCGCCAAAGGTGTTGTTCACCTCGACCAGGATGGCGCGCAGGCTGCCATCACTGCGGTGGCAGTACCAGAAGCTCACGGGCTTGAAGGTGTAGCCCAGCACGCGCGGGTAGGTGTGCAGCCACACCTCGCCCGTGGCGTCGTCAATGCCTTCGGCTTGCAGCAGGCCGTCCAGCCAGGCCAGCGCGCCGCCTTGCTCGGCACTGCGGCCATCGCCATGGTCCACATCGTGGAAGCTGATGGCCCCGCGCCGGTTCACGGCCAGCGCGCCATCCCGCCCACCTTGCGCCAGCGTGCGCATGGGCAGCATCAGGAAGAACGTGCCGTAGGCAAACGCGTGCCTGCGCGGCCGCAGCCGGGTGTGGCGCACGTGGCCAAAACCCAGCAGGGGCTGCGCGGCGGGCGTGGGGCGCAGGTCGGTCATGCGGCCAGCCTTTGGGGGGCTTGCAGCAGCGGCGCCAGTTGACGCGCGACGGCCAGGCCGGACTTGAGCCCGTCTTCATGGAAGCCGTAACCCGTCCACGCGCCACAGAACCAGGTGTTGTGCTGGCCTTGCAGCGCGGGCACCTGCTGCTGCGCGGCAATGGCGCCCAGGTCGAACACGGGGTGGGCGTATTCGTACTCACCAATGATCTGGCGCGGGTTGATGTTGCGCACCGGGTTGAGTGACACCACCACCGGCTGGGCAAACGGCAAGGGCTGCAGCTGGTTGAGCAGGTAGTGCAGGCACACGCGTGCGCTCTCGCGGTCGGTTTGCTGGGCGCGCTCGTAGTTCCAGGCGGCCCAGGCGGCGCGGCGCTGCGGCAGCACCGTGGTGTCGGTGTGCAGCACGGCGCGGTTGGGCTGGTAGCGGATGGCGCCCAGCACCTCACGCTCCTGCGCCGTGGGCTGCGCCAGCAGCGCCAGGGATTGGTCAGAGTGCGTGGCCAGCACCACATGGTCGAAATGCTCGGTGCCCTGGTTGGTGGACACGCGCACACCCGCAGCGTCGCGCTCGATGCGGCGCACGGGGGTGTTCAGGCGCTTGTCGGGCACGCCGGCCAGGACTTTTTCGACGTAGTTGCGGGCGCCGCCGGTCACCGTCCACCACTGGGGCCGGTTGGCCACCTGGATCAGGCCGTGGTTGTGGCAGAAGCGGATCATCGTTGCCACCGGGAACTTCAGCATCTGGTCCGTTGGGCAGCTCCAGATGCAGCCCAGCATGGGCAGGAAGTACCAGTCGCGGAAGGCGTCGCCAAAGCGGTGTTCTTTGAGGAAGTCGCCCAGCGGCTGCATCAGCGCCTGCTCGGCATGGGCCCGGGCAATGCGGGTGCACAGCTGGTTGAAGCGCAGCAGGTCGGTCAGCATGCCCCAGAAACGGGGGTTGACCAGGTTGCTGCGCTGGGCGAACACGGTAGAGAGGTTGGTGCCGCTCCACTCCAGTGCCTTGCCGCCGCGCGCACCGGGCACCTGCACCGAGAACGACATGTCGGACTTGGCCGTGGCCACGCCCAGCTCGGCCAGCAGGGCGATCAGATTCGGATAGGTGCGTTCGTTGAAGACCAGAAAGCCCGTGTCCACCCCGTGGGTGACGGCTTTGCCCGCCGCGTTGGGCAGGGTCACATCCACCGTGTGGGTGTGGCCGCCAAAGTAGCTGCCGGATTCAAACAAGGTGACTTGCGCCTGGCTGCGCAACTGGTGCGCCACCGAGAGCCCGGAGATGCCGGAGCCGATGATGGCGACTTTCATGGCCGGCCCCCTCTGGCCGACTCAGCGAATAAAAAGGTTGCGAAGCACCCCGAAACGAATAAGAGAGGGAGGGAGGAGAAGCGCTCCAGGAGGGCAGTCGGAACCCGAGGCACCGAAAGGCTTCGCAACGTTAAACCGGGAGAGCACGTACCGCGCTCTTGCAGGGGATAGAGTGGGGCCCCTTTGCAGAAGTTCCAGAGCTGATCGCGCATTTTTTTAAAGAAAAGTAAAGAAGGGTTGCCGCTCAGCGGGGCGCCGCCACCGCGAGCTGCTGCTCAATGGCCCGCACCAGGCTCTTGCTGTCGGGAGCGGTCATGCTGGAATAGTTGTCCACCAGCCGGCCATCGCGGCCCAGCAGGTATTTGTGGAAGTTCCACTTGGGCGCCGTGCCCGAGAGCTGGGCCAGCTGCTTGTACAGGGGCGACGCGTCGGCCCCGCGCACGGCGGTCTTGGCAAACATGGGGAACTTCACTCCGAAGGTGTTTTCGCAAAAGTCGGCAATCTCCTTGTTGCTGCTCTTTTCCTGTGCGAAATCGTTGGACGGGAAGCCCAGCACCACCAGCCCCTTGTCCTTGTAGCGGCTGTACAGCTCTTCCAGCCCCTTGTACTGGCCGGTGAAGCCGCAGTAACTGGCCGTGTTCACCACCAGCACCACCTTGCCCGCGTATTGGCACAGCGACTGGGGCTTTTCGTCCTGCAGGCGCAGATAGGTGTGCTGCAGCGTGGCCGGGCAGGCGGCAGCGCTGGCGGCGGCAGGCGCATCGGCCGCGTGGGCGGCCGGGTTGGCAAACCCCCATAGCCCCACTATGGCCAGTTGGACGACGATGTAACGATGGGTCAGTGCGGCGCGCATGGTTTTCTCTGAAGTGATGGGTAAGCAATTTAACCGCTGAATCATATTTTGTCCAAGTGAGTTTTTATTTGTACTGATTGGTATACGGCTGACCTGCGCGTTTGGATTCAGCACGCGTGCCTGACCACCTGGCGGGCCAGGGAGCATCGGTTTTCAAGCAAGAAATGGGTGTAAAGCCCGCCAGATAAGCGCAAGCAGCTATGTTTTTAATAGCTATTGGACTGCGCAGGCGCAGAGATACCTGGGCCCAGCGGCTGCAGGCGACGCGAACGCCCTCCCGCCAAAGCCGGGCGCCGGCTGGGGGGTTGCGAGAGGGGTGCGGGGGCTTGCGGCCGCCGCAGGGGGTCAGACCAGCAGGAGCAGCCGGTCCAGCGCGATCTTGACGCGCACGTCCTTGTGGGCGACCACGCCGGTGATCTTCCATTGCGGCTGCGATGTGTCGCGGGGGATGAACTCGCCCGTGGGCATGCCCAGGCGGTTGGTGACGATGGCCACGCGCGGGGTGGTGGCGCTGATGCCGCGGCGCAGCACCACGCCCACTTCCTCGCTGGCCAGGCGCACGAAGGCGCCGGGCGGGTACACGCCCAGGCCTTTGACGAGGGCGGCGCCCGCTTCGTCCACCTTGTTTTCCTCGTCGTAATAGCTGGCCTTCATGGCCGCAGTCACGGGCATGGGCCAGCGCGAGGCGCGGGGTGAGATGCGCGCGCCAAACACGTCAGCGCGCTGGATCAGGCGGGCCATTTGCTCGCCTTCTGTCTTTTCGGCGAAGGGGCCGGGCTTGCGGTGGTGGTGGTGGCGCACGGCCTCCAGCCACACCGCGTCGGTCACCCCCAGCTCGCCCAACATCGCGGCCGAGCGGGCGGCGTGGTCTTCCACGGCGGCAATCTGGCGTGCGGTCAGGGGCTGGGATTGCTGTGCGAGCTGGTCTTGCAGCTCGGTCATGGCAATGTTCATGGTCAGGCCCGCAGCGCCCAGGCGGCGCACCTGGGCGGGCGACCACCGCAGCATTTCGCGGGCCACCACCATGCAGACGCAGCTGACCAGCATGGCGTGGGTGCCGCTGTACATGCGGGTTTCCTGGGCCGACAGGAAGATCAGGGCCAGCAAGGTGGCGTCTGGCGCCTGCTCGCAGCGGCGGGCCAGGTCTTCGTGCAGGGCCTGCAGGCGCTCCCGAAAATCCACCGCCCTGGGCGCCCGCAGCACCTGCGTCACGCGCAGTTGCAGCTCGGACCAGTCCAGCGGCCCGCGCTCTTCGCGGTTGCGGGCAGGGGCAGGCGCCGGTGCAGAGGCGCTCATCTTCACAGAGGCCAGCTCGCCCAGCGAGGTTTCTGCCATCAGCATCTGCTGCAAGCGGCCCACGTAGGCGCGGTAGCTGTCGCCGGATTCGTCCACATCCACGCACAGTTGAATGCCCATGCCCGTGATGTCGTTCAACGCTTTGGCATCACTCACCACAAAGCCTTTTTGGGCCAGCAACGCGCCATTGGCGGAACGCAGCGCAAAAGGCAGGGGTTGGCCGAGGGGCACCGACTCGGAATTGATGGGGACGAGGTTCATAGGCGGAGGCCATTATCCCGAGAACTGCAACGGTCAAAAGCTTGCAAACCCCCGGGCTTGCCCTGTAGTTCGGGCCTTCAACGGGCTGCAGGGGTGTCGGCCGACCCTCCCGTCACGCGCCGCCAGAGCTTTCCGAACTTCAGCCCCAGGTCGTCCACCCCGGTGAACACGGCCGGGATGACCAGCAGGCTCAGGAAGGTGGAGGTAATCAGCCCGCCAATCACCGCCACCGCCATGGGCGAGCGAAAGCTGCCGTCGGCCGCGCCCAGCCCCAGGGCAATGGGCATCATGCCCGCGCCCATGGCCAGCGTGGTCATGATGATGGGGCGCGCGCGCTTGTGGCAGGCGTCCATCAGCGCTTCAAAGCGCGTCATGCCCTGCTCGCGCCGCGCCAGGATGGCGTATTCCACCAGCAGAATGGAGTTCTTGGTGGCAATGCCCATGAGCATGATGAGTCCGATCAGTGAAGGCATCGAGAAGCTCTTTTGCGCGATGAGCAGGCCCACGAAGGCACCGCCCAGCGACAGGGGCAGCGCCACCAGGATGGTGGCCGGGTGCAGGAAGTCCTTGAACAGCAGCACCAGCACGATGTAGATGCACAGCACGCCGGTGAGCATGGCCAGGCCAAAGCTGGTGAACAGCTCCTCCATCATCTCGGCATCGCCAATGGTGATCTGGCGCACGCCGGGCGGCAGGTGGGTGATGGAGGGCAGCGCGGCCACGGCCTGCGTCACGTCGCCCAGCGGCTGGCCCGACAGCTCGATCTCGAAGTTCACGTTGCGGGCGCGGTCGTAGCGGTCCACCACGGCGGGGCCACCGCTGAACTCCAGCGTGGCCACCTGCCCCAGCAGCACCGGGCCCTTGGCGCCGGGCACGGGCAGGCGCTCGAGCACCGAGAGGTCCTTGCGCGCATCGTCTTGCAGCTTGACGACGATGGGCACCTGGCGCGAGGCCAGGTTGAGCTTGGGCAGGGCCGTGTCGTAGTCGCCCACGGTGGCAATGCGCAGGGTTTCGGCGATGGCGCTGCTGGTCACGCCCAGGTCGGCGGCGCGGGCAAAGTCGGGGCGCACGGCGATTTCCGAGCGCACCAGGCTGGCGGTGGACGAGATGCTGCCCAGGCCGGGAATGGTGCGCAGGTCTTTCTCTACCGCCAGCGCGGCCGTCTGCAGCGCCTGCGGGTCGTCGCCGGTGAGCACCAGCACGTACTTCTCGCCCGAGCCGCCCAGGCCGACCTTGGTGCGCACGCCGGGCAGGGTCTCCAGCGCGGTGCGGATGTCGGCCTCAATGCCTTGCTTGCGCGGGCGCTCGCCGCGCGCATCGAGCGTGATGGTCAGCGTGGCCTTGCGCGTTTCGGCATTGCTGCCGCCCGCGAACGGGTCCGACCCCGCCGAACCGCCGCCGATGGTGGTGTACACGCTCTTCACATGCGCCACAGCGGCCACGCGCTGGCGCGCGTCTTCGGCCACGCCACGGGTCTGGGCCAGCGTGGCGCCGGGGGGCAGCTCCAGGTACACCTGGGTTTGCGAGTTGTCGTCCGGCGGGATGAAGCCTGTGGGCAGCAGCGGAATGAGTGCCAGCGAACCCACAAAGAACGCAATGGTGGCGGCAAAGGTGATCCAGCGGTGCTGGATGCACCATGCGGCCCAGCGCAGGTAGGTGCCCATCCAGCGCGGGTCGTCGTGGGTGCCGACGATGGGCTTCAAGATGTACGCCGCCATCATGGGCGTGAGCACCCGCGCCACCACCAGGCTGGCAAACACGGCGAGCGACGCCGTCCAGCCAAACTGCTTGAAGAACTTGCCCGCAATGCCGCTCATGAACGCGGTGGGCAAAAACACTGCAATCAGCGTGAAGGTGGTGGCCACCACGGCCAGGCCGATTTCGTCCGCCGCCTCCATCGCGGCCTGGTAAGGCGTTTTGCCCATGCGCAGGTGGCGCACGATGTTCTCGACCTCCACGATGGCGTCGTCCACCAGAATGCCCACCACCAGCGACAGCGCCAGCAGCGTGATCACGTTGATGGAAAAGCCCAGCCACTGCATGCCGATGAACGCCGGAATGACCGACAGCGGCAGCGCCACGGCCGAGACAAACGTGGCCCGCCAGTCGCGCAAAAACAGCCACACCACCACCACGGCCAGCAGCGCACCTTCGTACAGCAGGTGCATCGACCCGTCGTACTCCTCCTGCACAGGCTGAACAAAGTTGAAGGCCTCGGTCACCTCCAGCCCGGGGTGGGCTGCGCGCAATTCGGCCAGCGCCACTTTCACGGCGGCGCCCACTTCCACTTCGCTCGCGCCCTTGCTGCGGGCCACTTCAAAGCCCACCACGGGTTTGCCGTTGAGCAGCGCCAGGGCGCGGGGCTCGGCAATGGTGTCGGTCACGGTGGCCACCTGGTCCAGCCGCAGATGGCGGCCATCAGAAAGGGCCAGGGTCAGGCCCGCCAGCTCTTGCGCGGTCTGCACCGTGGCCAGCGTGCGCACGGGTTGCTCGCTGCCGCCCAGGTCGGTGCGGCCACCCGCGCTTTCGGTTTGCACCAGGCGCAGCTGGCGCGACACATCGGCCGCCGTGGCGCCCAGCGCCTGCAGCTTGAGCGGATCGAGCGCCACATGCACCTGCCGATCCACCCCGCCCACGCGGTTCACGGCGCCCACGCCGGGCACGGTGAGCAGCTTCTTGGCCACGTCGTTGTCCACAAACCACGACAGTGCCTCGTCGTCCATGCGCGGCGAGGCCACGGTGAACGCCAGCACCGGCTGCGCGGCCAGGTCCATCTTGGTGATGATGGGGTCGCGCACATCGCCCGGCAGGTCGGCGCGCACGCGCGCCACGGCCGAGCGCACGTCGTCCAGCGCCTCTTGCGTGGGCTTCTCCAGGCGGAACTCGGCGGTGATGGTGGCGCCGCCGTCTTGCACCTTGGTGTAGATGTGCTTGAGGCCCTGCAGCGTGGCGATGCTGTTTTCGACCTTGCGGGCCACATCGTTTTCGAGCTGGGTGGGCGAGGCACCGGGCAGGCTCACCGTCACCGAGATGGTGGGCAGGTCCATGTCCGGAAAGTTCTGCACCTTCATGGCGTTGAATGCGATCAGGCCGCCGAAGGTCAGCAGCACAAACAGCATCAGCGCCGGTATCGGGTTCTTGATCGACCAGGTAGAGACATTCATGCAAATGCTCCTTATTTACTAGCTGCCTGCGCTTGTGGGGCGGGCGCTGGAGCCTGTTTTGGCTTGGAATCTGCGGCATCGTTGGCCACGCGCACCAGATCGCCATCGTTCAAAAAGCCCGCGCCGCGCACGGCCACGGTGGCGCCCGCGTCCAGCCCGGCGGTGATCTCCACCCGGTCGGCCACGCGGCGGCCGGGCTGCACCTTGCGCTGCTGCACGCGCTGCTGGCCGTCCACCACAAACACGTAGAAAAAGCCATCGCGCACCACCACGGCCTCTTGCGGCACGGTCAGCGCCTGGCCCTCGCCCAGCGCAAAGTCGCCGCGCGCAAACATCCCGGCGCGGATGTCGGGGTTGGCGGGCAAGTCCACGTAGACCAGTGCGTTGCGTGTTTGCGTGTCCACGGTGGGGGCCACCATGCGCACCGTGCCCTCCACCGCCGCGCCGCTGGCGCCGGTGATTTGCACCTTGGCACCGGGTCGGATGCGGGCCAGCTCGGCCTGCGTGACTTCGGCGCGCCACTCCAGTCGGCCCTTGCGCACCATGCGGAACAGCTCGGTGCCCGACGCGACCACGGCGCCCACGGTGGCGGTGCGGGCGGAGATCACACCGCTGTCAGGCGCAAGCACCTGCGTGAACTTCAGCCGCAGCTGCTGTGCGTTGAGCTGTGCACGGGCGGCCTCCACGCGCGCCTTGGCGGTCTGCTCGGCGGTGGTGTATTGCTGGATCTGCTGCTGGCTCAAGGCGCCCGAGGCTTGCAGGCCCCGCGCACGCTCGGCGTTGGCGGCGGCTTCGGCGGCATTGGCCTCGGCTTCCATCACGCTGGCGCGGGCCTGTGCCACGTCGGCCTGCACGGTGTCGGCGGCAAAGGTGGCCAGCACCTGGCCCGCCTTGACCACATCGCCCACGTTCACGTTCACGGCCGTCAGGCGCAGGCCGTTGCTTTCAGCGCCCACGCTGGCCTCCTGCCAGGCGGCCACGTTGCCGTTGGCCGACAGGCGCTGGGGCACGCTGGTGCGCTGGGGTTGCGCCGTGGTCACCGTGAGGGCGGGGCGGGGTTGCGCGGCGGCAGGTTGGTCGGCCGCGCGCGAGGCATCGGTGTGCAGCAGCGCGGCACCGCCGGTCAGCACGCACAGGGCGGCCAGGGCCAGGGCGACGGGAGAGAGTTTGAATGCGGGCATGGGCATCGTCCGTTTCTTCAAAAAGGGGCTCGGGTTTGGGGCGCTCAGAGCGCCGGGGCGGCTGGCGTGTCGTGGGTTGTGCGGTTGGCGGCGTCAAAGCCACCCCCGGCTGCGCGGTACAGCGCCACCCAGGCCGATTGGCGCTCGTGCTGCAAGGCCACCAGCGTGGTCTGCGCAGCCAGCAGCGTGCGGCGGGCGTCTTCCAGCTCCACCAGGCTGGCCAGGCCACCGCGCCAGCGGGCCTCGGTCGCGTCAAACGATGTCTGGTAGCCCTGCACGGCGGCACGGGCGCTGTCGGCGCGCTCGGCGGTGCTTTGCAGGCGCACCAGGGCTTGCTCCACCTCGCTCACGGCCTGGCGCACGCGGCTCTGGTACACGGCCACGGCCTCGTCGTAACGGGCGCGGGCGGCGTCCACCCGGGCCGTGCGGCGGCCACCGTCGAGCAGCGGCAGGCTCAGTGCCAGCGGGCCGAAGGACCAGGTGCTCAGGTCGGTGGTGGTGCCCGCCGTGCGGCTCCAGGCCGTGCCCACGGTGCCGGTGAGCGACAGGCGCGGCCAGCGCTGGGCCTGGGCGTTGCCCACGTCGGCGCTGGCGGCGGCCACTTCGCGCTCGGCGTTGTACACATCGGGCCGCTGCGACACCACCTGCACGGGCAGGGCGGCAATCGTGAAGCGGGCTTCGTCAAACCCCGGCACAGGGGCGGTGGTGATTTGGCTGCGCAGGGCGGGCTCGGGCTCGCCGGTCAGCGCCACCAGGGTCTTGAAGTCCACGTCGCACTGCATGCGCTGCTGGGCCGCACGGGCCGTGGCCTCGGCCGCGCTGGCGCTGGCCAGGGCGGCGGTGGCGGGCGCGGTGAAGCCTGCGCGCTGGCTGTCTTGTGTGAGGCGTGCGGTGGCCTCGCGTGACTGGGCATCGCGCTCTGCCACATCCAGCTGCTGCAGGCAGGTGCGCAGGCTGCTCACTTGCAGCGCCACCTCGGCGGCCACGCTCACGCGGGCCTCGTGCCACAGGGCCTGGGCACCGGCCAGGCGCTCGGTGGCGGCATCGCGCGTGGCCTGGTTAGCGCCGAACAGGTCCATCTCCCACCCCGCCTGCAGCCCGGCCTGGGCGGTGGTGGCGGGCGTGGTCACGGGGGGCGTCACGCCCCGGCTGGCGCTGGCCTGCGCATCCAGCGTGGGCAGCAGGGCAGCGCGGGCGGTGGTCTGCGTGGCGCGGGCCTGTTCCACCCGGCTGCGTGCCTGGGCGAGGCTCGGGCTGATGCGCTGGGCGGATTCGATCAGCCCCACCAGCACCGGGTCATTGGTGTGCGCCCACCAGTCGGTGAGTTGCTGCAACTGCCCGTCGTGCGGCAGCGGGGCCTGCCAGCTGTTGGGGGTGGCGGGTGCCACCTGCGCGGGCGGGCGCGTGGTGGTGCAGGCCGTCAGGGCGGCGGCCAGGGGCAGCAACCACCCCAGGCTGCGCAGTGGGGTAGGGCGCTTGCGGGGCGCGAGGGAGGTGGGTGCGGTCACGGGGCATCTCCGGCTGGGGCCTGGCGGCGGCGGGTTTCGCCAGCAATCAGGTGGTGGGCAAAGTCGATCAGCCTGCGGGTGGTGGCTTGCAGGCATTCGGGGTCGTTCAGCAGTTGCGGTGCCATCTGCTGGATCAGGTCGCGGTGGGCGTAGTACTGCAGTGGCAGGGCCGAGATGGCCAGCGCCAAGCGGTGGATGTCGTCGTCGGGCGCGGGCGCGCCCACGGCCTGGCACAGCAGCCGGATGAGGGTGCTGTGCAGGGGCTTGATTTCGCTGTCCAGCTCCTGCTGCCACAGGCCGGTGGGGTCCAGCATCTCGCGAAAGTGCAGGCGCATGCACAGCTCCACCTGGTCGCCCATGTCCAGCGGGCGCATGAAGCCGGTGAGGAACTGCTCCAGAAAAATGTCCAGCGAATGGCCGTCGGGCCCGGCGTCGGCCTGCAGCGGCCCGCCCAGGGGCTCGGCATAGGCCGCGTTGTACAGGCCCTTCTTGTCGCCAAAGTAGTAGCTGATGAGGGCGGTGTTGGCCCCCGCCGCTTCGGCAATCTGGCGGATGGAGGTCTTGGCAAACCCGTGTTCGGCAAACAGCCGCAGCGCGGCGCTGAGCAGCCGTGCGCGCGAGTCGGCCGCGTCGGGCGTGGCAGGGGAAGGGTGGGGGGCTGGAACCATGGTGCGGGATTACACCACGGGTTAATCAATTGATTAATTAAATTTTTGTGTCAGAACGCTGCGGTGGTGTTGCAGCGCATTGGGCACGCCCGATGGCCCTGCGCTTGCAGGACGCCGCCGCGTGGGTGGGTAGGGCTGCGGGCATGGCACAGCGCCGCCGGGGGCAGCCTGGCTTGCCGCCAGCCTTGCGGCTGTGACCAGATGCCGCAGAGTGTGTGCTATCAAAAAAGTAGCTGCTGGCGCTTATCCATTAAGCGCCAGCAGCCATTTTGGCTTGAGGTGTAGCAGCCTCAGTGCCCGGCCCCGAACACTGCCTGCCACAGCGCCAGCACGGCATCGCGCTCGGCTTGCAGGGCAGGGGGCTCGACCTGGGTGGGGGCTTCGTCCAGCCGTGCGCGGTGTTGCACGCGGCGCAGTTCGCGGTAGGCGTTGGCGGCGGCGTGGCCCACGCCTGCGGGCAGCAGGCCCACTTGCTCGGCCCGTTCCAGCAGGGCGATGTTGCCCAGGTTGCCGCGCAGCTCGGGGTGGGCGCCAGATTGCGACAGCACCAGGTACTGCACGGCAAATTCGGCATCGACCATGCCGCCCGGGCTGTGCTTGACCTCAAACATGCCGCTGGGCACCGGATGTGCGGAGCGCACGCGCTCGCGCATGGTGACGATCTCCTCCTTGAGCGCGCTGGCATCGCGGGCCGAGGTGATGACGGCTTCGCGCACCGCATCAAAGCGGGCCTGCAGCTCGGGGCTGCCCAGCACGAAGCGGGCACGGGTCATGGCCTGGTGTTCCCAGGTCCAGGCGGTGTTGCTGCCGCGCTGCTGCTGGTAGTTGGCATAGGCATCAAAGCTGGTCACCAGCAGGCCCGAGTTGCCGTTGGGCCGCAGCGCGGTGTCGATCTCGTACAGGTCGCCCTCGCCGGTTTTGACGGTGAGCCAGTTGATGAGCTTGCGCACAAAGGCGGCATACACCTCGGGGGCGCGCTCGTCGTCGTCGTCGAACACAAAGACGATATCCAGGTCGCTGCCGTAGCCCAGCTCTTTGCCGCCCAGCTTGCCGTAGCCAATGATGCCGAACTGCGGCACCTCGCGGTGGCGGTTTTTCAGGCGGTTCCAGCACCATTGGGTGGTGATGCGCAGCACGCTGTCGGCCAGGGCGCTCAGGTCGTCGGCCACTTGCTCGACGGTGATGCGCCCGCCCACGTCGCGCGCCAGGGTGCGGAAGGTTTCGGCGTGCTGGGCACGGCGCAGCAGGTTCAGCAGGGTTTCGTCGTCGTCTTCGCCGGTGGACTGCAGCGACTTGAGCCGCTGGGCCAGTTCGCGCTCAAAGTCGGCCACCACAAAGCGCTCGGCCATCAGCGCGTCGCCCACCAGCTCGTCGATCACGCCGGGGTGCTGCAGCAGGTAGCGGGCGGGCCATTTGGCGGCGCCCAGCAGGGCCAGCAGTTGCTGGTGCACGGGGGGGCGCTCCAGCAGCAGGGCCAGGTAGCTTTCGCGGCGCATCAGGGGTTCGAGCCAGTTGGTCAGGCGCCCGGCAGCCTCCAGGCTGCAGCGGCCTTCGCCCAGCCACTGGGCGGTGCGCTGCACGATGCGGAACAGCCGCGCGCGGGCCTCGTCGCGCAGGTTGGCCACGCGCGGGTTGTTGCGCCACTCGGCCACGCGTGCGCGAAAGTCTTCGGGCAGTTGTTCCAGCAGGCTTTCCAGCTCGGGCGGTGGCGGAGCCGATGCCTTGGGGCCGCCGCAGCCGCCGCCGCTGCACTGCTTTTTCTCGTTGCCGCCCAGCAGGGTGTCGAATTCTTGCGCCACCAGCTCGCGGTGGGCGTCCAGCTCGTGCAAAAAGGCGCAGCAGTCAGGGTAGCCCATGGTGCTGGCAATCCAGGCCAGGTCGTCGTCGCGCGTGGGCAGCACATGGGTCTGCTGGTCGTCCAGGTACTGGATGCGGTGCTCCACCTGGCGCAAGAAAACGTAGGCGCGGGCCATGGCGTCGGCCGTTTCCTGCGGCATCAGCCCGGCTTGGGCCAGGCGCTGCAGGGCCTCCAGCGTGGGGCGGCGGCGCAGTTCGGGGAACTGGCCCCCGCGCACCACCTGCAAGAGCTGTACGGTGAATTCAATCTCGCGGATGCCGCCGCGCGAGAGCTTCACATCGTTGGCACGCTCGGGGTGGCCCGCGCTGCGCTTGGCGGCGTGGTCGCGGATCTGGCGGTGCAGCGAACGCAGCGCATCAAACACGCTGTAGTCCAGGTAGCGGCGGAACACAAACGGCAACACCACCCCGCGCAGGGCCTGTACCTCGGGGCTGCCAATGCAGCTCGTGGGGGCCACGACGCGGCTCTTGAGCCAGGCAAAGCGCTCCCACTCGCGGCCTTGCACCTGCAAATATTCTTCCAGTGCCGACAGCGAGATGGCTGCCGGGCCGGAGTTGCCGTTGGGCCGCAGGGCCAGGTCCACGCGGAAGACAAAGCCGTGCTCGGTGGTGTCGCCCACCAGGCTGTAGATGGCCTTGACGGCGCGGGCGAAGTATTCGTGGTTGGAGATGCGGCCCCGGCCGCCCTCGATGCCTGCGGTGTCGCCGTCGTGCTCATACACATAGATCAGGTCAATGTCGCTCGACACGTTCAGCTCGCGCGCCCCCAGCTTGCCCATGCCGATGATCCACAACTGCACCGGCTCGCCCTGCGGGCCCTGGGGCGCGCCGTGGCGGCTGTCCAGCTCTTCGCGGGCGTGGCGGCAGGCGTGGTCCAGGGCCAGTTCGGCCAGCTCGGTCACAGCGCGGGTGATGTCGCCCAGGGGCGCACGCGCTTCGCAGTCCAGGCGGATGAGCCGCTCCATGACCAGTTGCCGCACCGTGCGCAGGGCGCTGGCCATGTCCACACCCCGCGCGCGCAGGGCGGCCATGGCCTCTTCCATCGTGGCCCGGGTGGGTGCGCCCGGCGGCAGCAGGGCCAGGTCCTGCCCATAGCGGCGGTGCAGCCGCTGGAAAAAGCGCGAATGCTCGGCCTGCCCGTCACTGGGAGCAATGGTGGCGCAGGGGGAAAGGGCGGAGGCAATGTTCTGCATGGCAGGCGCGGCGATCGAAGAAGGCGGAAGGCTGGGGGTGGAACACGTCAGGCTCAACAAGGCCTGCAGGCCGGGCGCAAAGTGCCGGTCAGGGGTGGCAGTACGGGCGTAACAGGGGCTAACACGCTGGCAAAAACCTTGCGGAACCGAGCCCCTGGGGGCGGGTCATAATTCCGGCCACCTTCACGCGCAACATGACCGAATCGACCCCTCGCCCCACCCGCTTGCTCAAAATCGTGGCTGGGTTTGCGCGTTGGTCTTTGGGATTGATGCTGGCCCTGTGGTTGTTGCTGGCCATGGCCTGGGGTGCCCTTCATGGCTGGATTGTGCCGCGAATCGGCGAGTTTCGCCCTCAGATCGAGGCGCAAGCCACGCGGGCATTAGGGGTGGCCGTTCGCATCGGCGAAATCTCGGCCCGTTCCGAGGGGTTGATCCCCTCCATCGAACTGCTGGATGTGGCGCTGCTGGACGGCGAAAACCGGGCCGCGCTGCGCCTGCCCCGCGTGGTGGTGTCGTTGTCGCCGCGCTCGCTGCTGCACTGGGGTTTTGAGCAGCTGTATATCGCCTCGCCCGATCTGGACATTCGCCGCGCTGCTGATGGCCGGATTTTTGTGGCCGGCCTGCCCATCTCGCAGGGCACCGGCGACAGCAGTGCGGCCACCGACTGGCTGTTTTCACAAGGCGAGGTGGTGATCCGCGAGGGCACCGTGCGCTGGAACGACGAGATGCGCGGCGCCCCCGAGCTGTCGCTGCAGAAGGTGGATGTGGTGCTGCGCAACGGCAACTGGCGCCACAGCCTGCGCGTGGACGCCACGCCCCCCGAGGCCTGGGGCGACCGCTTCACGCTGGTGGGCATGTTCCGCGCGCCGCTGCTGCGGGTGCGTGACAGCAATTGGCAGCACTGGAACGGGCAGTTGTTTGCCCATTTCTCGCGGGTGGATGTCTCGCGCCTGCGCCACCATGCCGATGTGGGCATTGACGTGGCGCGCGGCCGGGGTGCCCTGCGGGCCTGGGCCGATGTGCAGCGCGGCCAGATCGTGGGCGGCACGGCCGACCTGGCGCTGGCCGACGTGCACGCCACCCTGGGCGCGGGGTTGCAGGCGCTGCAGTTGCCCTCCATCGAAGGCCGCCTGGGGGGGCGCCGCCTGCAGGGGGGCTTTGAATTTTCCACCCAGGGGCTGCAATTTGTGGCCGACGATGGCCTGCACTGGCCGGGTGGCAACCTCAAGCTGCAATACACCGAGGCTTCTGGCAAGGCGCCTGCGCAAGGCGAGTTCCGTGCCGACAAGCTGGACCTGGCCGCGCTGGCCCAGATTGCCAGCCGCCTGCCCCTGTCTTCCGCAGCCCACGATGCCATTGCCACCTATGCGCCCCAGGGCATGGTGCAGGAAATCCAGGCCACCTGGAAAGGGCCGCTCGACGCCCTGCAGCAATACCAGGTGCGGGGGCAGGTGCAGGGCCTCACGCTGGCCGGGGCCGCCCCGAAAGAGGCGAACCGTACGCTGGGCTTGCGCAACGCCAACGCGGAATTTGACCTGAACCAGGCCGGCGGCAAGGCCACGCTGGCCATCGAGGCCGGTGCCCTGGTGCTGCCCGGCGTGTTTGAAGACCCCGTGCTGCCGCTGGACGAATTCGGCGCCAATGTGCGCTGGCAGCTGGAGGGCGAGCGCATTGCGGTGCAGGCCAGCGACATCCACTTTGCCAATGCCGATGCCCAGGGCCAGGCCCGCGTGTCGTGGCACACCAGCGACCCTGCCCGCGTGGCGCATGGCTCGCGCTTTCCCGGGGTGCTGGATTTGTCGGGTGCGCTCACCCGGGCCGATGGCACGAGGGTGCACCGTTACCTGCCGCTGAGCATTCCGGCCGAGTCGCGCCGCTATGTCGAGCAGGCGGTGGTGGCGGGGGTGGCCAGCCATGTGGATTTCAAGGTCCGGGGCGACCTGCACGAGATGCCCTTCAACGACCCCAAGCGGGGCGACTTCCGCATCGCCGCGAAGGTGAAGGACGTGACCTATGCCTACGTGCCGCCCAGCCTGCAGCCGAACGAAGCGTTGCGCTGGCCGGCACTCACGCAGCTGGCGGGTGAGCTGATCTTTGAGCGCTCGTCCATGCAGGTGAAGGGGGCGACAGGCACCTTCATGGGGCTGCCGCAAACGCGCCTGACCAAGGTGGAGGCGCAGATTCCCAACCTGGATCGCACCGTGGTGGGGGTGAACGCCGAGGCGCGGGGGCCGCTGTCTGAGATGCTGGGCCTCATGGCCACCTCGCCCCTGGCGCGCATGACCGGCAACGCCCTGGCCCAGGCCAGCGGCACGGGCAATGCCGAGCTGCAATTGCGGCTGAGCCTGCCGATCAGCGAAATTGACAAATCCAAGGTGCAGGGCAGCGTGACGCTGGCGGGCAACGAGGTGCGCATCACCCCCGACACGCCCGCCCTGAGCAGCGCGCGGGGCGTGGTGCAGTTTTCTGACACCGGCTTCACCCTGAGCGGTGTGCAAGCCCGCGCGCTGGGCGGCGATGTGCGGCTGGAAGGCGGCATGCGCGCCCTGCCCGCCGGGGCGCCGCCGTCGGAGGCCGCCATCCAGCTGCGCGCGCAAGGCGTGGCCACAGCCCAGGGGCTGCAGCAAACCCCTTCACTGGGGTTTGTGTCGCAACTGGCGCAAAACGCCACCGGCAGCGCCCCCTACAGCCTGGCGCTGTCGTTCCGCCGGGGGGTGCCCGAGCTGCAGGTCAACACCACCCTGCAGGGCATGGCACTGGACCTGCCCGCGCCCCTGGGCAAGACGGCCGATGCCCAGCAACCCCTGCGCTATGAACAAATGGTGGCGCGCGAATCCCTGGTGCCCGTCGCTGCCGGGGCCACGCCGCCGCCGCTGCGCGACCAGGTGACGCTGGACCTGGGCAGCATCGGCTCGGCCACTTACCTGCGCGATTTGGCAGGCCCCCAGCCCCGGGTGCTGCGCGGCTCGATGGGCGTGGGCCTGTCGGCCGGTGAATCTGCGCCGGTGGTGGCCGAGGGCGTGGCCGCCAACATCCGGCTGGGCCGGGTGGATGTGGATGCGTGGGAGCGTCTGTTGAGCCAGTCCACCCGCGCACCCGGCAGTGCTGCGGGTGGGGCTGCTGGCGGTGCACGCCCCGGCGCCACCGCCGTGATGGGCCCCGGCCCGGCTCCGTCGCCGGCCATGGACTACCTGCCCAACGTGGTGGCCCTGCGCGCCACCGAGCTGTCGGCCCAAGGCCGCACCCTGCACAACCTGGTGGCCGGTGGGCTGCGCGAAGGCAACCTGTGGCGTGCCAACCTGGACGCCTCTGAACTCAACGGCTACGTGGAGTTTCGCCAGCCCACATCGGGCGACATGGGCAATGGCCGCCTGTTTGCGCGCCTGTCGCGCCTGAGCATGCCGCAGAGTGAAGCCACGCAGGTGGAGAACCTGCTGGCCGAGCAACCGGGCTCGCTGCCTGCAGTGGACGTGGTGGTGGACGACTTCGAGCTGCGCGGCCGCAAGCTCGGGCGCATTGAGATCGAAGCCCAGAACCGCAGCGCCGAAGGGGCCCAGCGCGAATGGCGCCTGGGAAAGTTCAACATCACCACGCCTGAAGCCACCCTGACCGCCACGGGCAACTGGGCCTTGCTGAGCCGTGCCCGGGGCGTGGCCGAGCCGCGCAGCCCCGAGCGGCGCACGGCGCTGAACTTCAAGCTCGACATCCGTGACTCGGGCGACCTGCTGGCGCGGTTTGGCATGGTTAACGTAGTGCGGCGAGGCAAAGGGCGCATGGAAGGGCAGGTGGGCTGGATCGGCGCGCCGTTCAGCCCCGACTTTCGCACCATGGCCGGGCAGATCAGCATCAACATCGAATCGGGGCAGTTTCTGAAGGCTGACCCGGGCCTGGCCAAGCTGCTCAGTGTGCTCAGCCTGCAGTCCCTGCCGCGCCGCCTCTCGCTCGATTTCCGGGATGTGTTCAGCGAAGGCTTCGCGTTCGATTTTGTGCGCGGCGACATGCTGATCGACCAGGGCGTGGCCTCCACCAACAACCTGCAGATGAAGGGCGTGAACGCTGCCGTGCTGATGGAAGGCAAGGCCGACATCGAGAAGGAAACCCAGGACCTGCGTGTGGTGGTGGTGCCCGAGATCAACGCCATGACGGCATCGCTGGTGGCCACAGCCATCAACCCGGTGGTGGGGCTGGGCAGTTTCCTGGCGCAGGTGTTCTTGCGCGGCCCGCTGATCGAGGCTGCCACGCAGGAGTTCCACATTGACGGGGGCTGGGCCGACCCCCGCGTGGTGCGCGTGCCCCGCCGCGGCCGCGAGGCCACGGCACCCGCGCAAGGTGCCAGCGGTTCCGGCCCCGCAGCGCCAGGGCCGCAAAATGCCACGCCTGAGCCCCCTCGCACCGGAGACCCCTCATGATGAAAGTCGCTGCGATCCAGATGGTGTCTGGCCCCCGGCCTGAGGAAAACCTGGCCACCGCCCGCGGTCTGCTGGAACAGGCGGCGCAAGCCGGTGCCGAACTGGCCGTGCTGCCCGAGTACTTCTGCGCCATGGGCCTGCGCGATACCGACAAGCTTGCCTACCAGGAGAGCTTTGGCGAGGGCCCCATCCAGAGCTTCCTGGCCCGCACCGCGCGCGAACTGGGGTTGTGGATTGTGGGCGGCACCCTGCCCCTGCGCACCACCGACCCCCAGCGCGTGCGCAACACCACGCTGGTGTTTGCGCCAGATGGCCGCTGCGTGGCCCGCTACGACAAGATCCACCTCTTCTGGTTTGACAACGGACGCGAGCAGTTCCATGAAGGCCGCGTGATCGAAGCGGGCGACAACGCTCCGGTGCAGTTTGATCTGCCCGCGCGCGACGGCCACCGCTGGCGCGTGGGCTTGTCGGTGTGCTACGACCTTCGTTTTCCCGAGCTGTTCCGCGCCCATGCCCGCGCGGGTGCGGATGTGTTGCTGGTGCCCAGCGCCTTCACCCATGTCACTGGTCAGGCGCACTGGGAAGTGCTGCTGCGCGCCCGCGCCATCGAAAACCTGGCTTACGTGGTGGCGCCCGCCCAGGGCGGTGTGCACGAAAACGGCCGCCACACCTGGGGCCAGTGCCTGGTGGCCGACCCCTGGGGCCAGGTGCTGGCGCAGCAGGCCCAGGGCCCCGGCGTGGTGCTGGCGGACCTGGATCCCGAGCGGCTGCGCAGCGTGCGCCAGCAGTTGCCGGCACTCACACACCGCGTTTTATGAGCACCATTTCGCGCGCCATCTGGCGCCGCTGGCGCAGCGCGTGGCGGCGCTGGTCGCTGTGGACAGCATTGATCGCCCTGGTGGTGTCCATGCTGGTCACCATGGTGTGGCTCGCGGGGCGGTACGAAGCCAGCCAGGTGCAAACGCGGCTGGAGCGTGATGCGGCCGATGCCGTCTCTGATGTGCGCGTGGCGCTGAACCGCAACCTGCAGAGCCTGCAGGCCCTGCACGCGTCTGACCCCGGCCTGCTGGCGTGGGAGGTGGAGGCGGCCGAACTGCTGCGCCTGCAGCGCGAACTGGTGCGCCTTGAATGGCGCGACAACGCCATGCGCCTGCGCACCCATGTGCAAACGCCCTACCGCGCCCTGATGTGGGACCGGGGCATGCGCGAGAACAGCCATTCGGAAGCCAACCAGGCGTGCAGCACCGCGCGGCGCCTCAGCGCCCCTGCGTATTCCGGCAGTTACTACCAGCCTCACGCAGACGGGCTCGGCTCGGAGCTGATGGAGCTGTGCCTGCCGCTGAGCGTCAACGGGCGTGCATCGGGCTTTTTGATCGCCACCTATTCGCTGCAATCGGTACTGGCCGACATGGTGGGGGCCAGCCTCACGCGCAGCCAGGAAGCCTCTTTCACCGAACCCGACGGCACCCGGCTGGCCGTGCTGGGCGCCTCGCGCCGGGGCACGCGCATGTTCACCGCGCAGCAGCTGCTGGACCTGCCGGGCACCACGCTGGTGTTGCGCCTGGACACCTGGCACACCGCGCCCAGCGTGTTCCCGAATGTGCTCACGGCCCTGGTCACGGCCATGTCGATCGCACTGGTCACGGTGGTGGGCGTGCTGGTGCGCGACAACCGACGCCGCCTGCGCGCCGAGCGCGACCTGGGCGATGCGCTGGCGTTTCGCAAGGCCATGGAAGACTCGCTGGTCACCGGCCTGCGCGCCCGTGACCTGCAAGGGCGCATCACCTACGTCAACCCCGCGTTCTGCGAGATGGTGGGCTTCACGGCGCAAGAGTTGCTGGGCTACAGCACCACCGCCCCCGCCTCGGCCCCGTACTGGCCGCCGGAACGGGTGGAGGAATACCGCCAGCGCCAGGCCCACCGCTTTGCCGGCAGCGTGCCGCCACGGGAGGGGTTTGAGTCCGAATTCATGCGCAAGGATGGAACGCGCTTTCCGGTGCTGATCATCGAGGCCCCGCTCATCAACGCCCAGGGCCTGCACACCGGCTGGATGAGCGCGTTTCTGGACATCAGCGAACAGCGCCGGGTGGAAGAGCTTTCGCGCGCCTCGCAAGAGCGCCTGCAGGCCACGGCCCGCCTGGCCACGGTGGGTGAGATGGCCTCGCTGCTCAGTCATGAGCTGAACCAGCCGCTGGCGGCCATCTCCAGCTATGCCACGGGTTCGCTGAACCTGCTGGAGTCGGTGTCCGGCGACCAGCCGGTGCCCTCAAGCCAGGACCTGGAAGACGTGCGCATGGCCATGCGCCAGATTGCGCGCCAGGCCGAGCGGGCGGGCCGCGTCATCAAGAGCGTGCATGACTTTGTGCGCCGCCGTGACCAGGCCCGCGAAGCCGTGCCCGCCCAGCAACTCATCGAGGCCATCTGGCCGCTGGTGAACCTGCAGGCCCGCAAGCTGGGCGTGAGCGTGCGTACCTCGGTCGAGCCCGACCTGCCCCCCGCGCTGTGCGACCGCACGATGGTGGAGCAGGTGCTGCTCAACCTGGCGCGCAACGCCATGCAGGCCATGGACGACCCCACCATCGCCCCCCGCGTGCTGGACATCCGCGTGCGGCGTGCAGCGTCCAAAGGGCACAGCGGGTGGCTGGAGTTTTCGGTGGCGGATGGCGGCAGCGGCATCCCGGAAGATGTGGCCAAGAAGCTGTTCACCCCGTTCTTCACCACACGCCCCGAGGGCATGGGCCTTGGGCTGAGCATGTGCCGCACGGTGGTGGAGCAGCACGGCGGGTACTTTGGGTTCGCGCCGAACGAGCCGCGTGGTACGGTATTCACTTTCACCCTGCCGGTCAAAATATGACATTCCCGGCGCGGGCTGCGCTGGCGTTCGAGTGGGCGTAACGAACGCAACACCCTCCCAACTGATATTTGCCATGGAACCCGTATCCAACGCGACTGTGTACATCGTTGACGACGACGCCGGCGTGCGCGAAGCGCTGGCCTGGCTGCTGCGCTCGCGCCGCCTGCCCAGCGAATCGTTTGACAGTGCCGAGGCCTTTGAGGCCATGCTGCAGACCCGGCCGCCCCAGCGCCAGCCCTGCTGCCTGCTGCTGGACGTGCGCATGCCCGGCATGAGCGGGCTGGCCTTGTTTGATTTGCTGGTGGCGCGGGGCAGCTTGCACACCATGCCCGTCATCTTCCTCACCGGCCATGCCGATGTGCCCACGGCGGTCGATGCCGTCAAACGCGGCGCCTTCGACTTTTGCGAAAAGCCGTTTTCCGACAATGCCTTGGTGGACCGCATCGAGCAGGCCCTGGCCCAATCGGGCGAGCGGCTGGCCGAACTGCGCGAGCGCAGCAGCCTGCAAGAGCGCTTCCGTGAGCTGACCGACCGCGAACGCGATGTGATGGACCTGGTGGTGGCCGGCTTGCCCAACAAGCTGATTGCCGATCAGCTCGACATCAGCGTGCGCACGGTGGAGGTGCACCGCTCACGCGTGTTCGACAAGATGCACGTCAAGTCGGCTGTCGAGCTGGCCAACCTGCTGCGCACCGGCCACTAAGCGCTGGATTGAGCGCTGGATTGAGCGCTGGTTCAAAACAGCGCTGAACTGCGCCTGAGCGCACCACCGCCTCAGCGGGCGCGCTCACCCACGAAAATCTCCACGCGTCGGTTGCGCGCGCGCCCTTCGGCGGTGTCGTTGCTGGCAATCGGGTAGCGCTCGCCCATGCCGTCGATGGCAATGCGGCGGCCGTCCACCCCGCGGTTCACCAGGTAGTTGCGGGTGCTGGCGGCGCGGTCTACCGACAGGGGGTTGTTCACTGCTTCGCTGCCCGTGCTGTCGGTGTGGCCTACGATGCGCACGTCCGAATACGGGTTGTTGCGCAGGCCCATCGCAAACTGGTCCAGCACCGGCGCAAAGTTGGGCTGGATGTCAGCGCGGCCCACGGCAAACGAGATGTCGCTGGGGATGTTCAGCATCAGCTGGTTGTCCGCCGTTTGCGACACGGCAATGCCTGTGCCGCGCGTGGCCTGTTCCATCTCGCGCTTTTGCCGCTCCATGTTTTGCGACCAGATGTAGGTACCCAGGGCACCCACGCCTGCGCCCAGCACGGCTCCCGTGCCCGCGTTGCCGCCGGTGGCCGAGCCGATCACTGCCCCCGCCAGGGCGCCCACCCCCGCGCCTGTGGCCGTGCGGCGCTGCGTGTCGTCCATGCTTGCGCAGCCCGTGGCCAGAATGACAACGGCGCTGACGCCCAGAAGAATGTGTTTGCGCATGTGTGTGCTCCTTGAAATATTGGCAGTGCAAGGTGGCATCGGCACAGGGTGTGCGGTACGCCTCGCTGTCGCAATGGTCGCGCACCGTCGCCGCGGGCGCCATCAGCACAGGCAGGCACGCGGTGTAGGACAACGCCGCACGTGTCCACGCAGGCGGCGCGGTCGCCTCAGCCGCCTGGCGTGGGCGGTTTGCGATCTTCCGGGGCTTTGGGGTTCGGGTCCTGGGCGGGCAGATCCAGCTCGCCGCCTTTGCGGCCCGAGAACATCGTCCACCACACAATGGCGATCAGCACCACCAGCGCCAGCAGCGCTTCAAGCAAAATCAGCCCCATGAAATTGACACTCCTGCGCCTGGTCGTAACGGCGCTGATTGTAGGAACGCTCGTTGCCTGCTCCACCCCGCCCGCGCCATCCCCTTCGGCCCCTGGGGACTTGCCGGCCACCCGCCCCACGGCGCCCCTGGCGCTGCCCGGCGATACAGGCCCGCTGCCCCCGCCCCTGTCGCAGCCCAAGAGCCGCTGGACGCCTGTGCGCTGGGCCGAGTTGCCTGGCTTTACTGAAGATGCTCTGCACGAGGCCTGGAACGCCTGGATCAAAAGCTGCGAACGGCCCGTGGCGCCATTCACCGCGCTGTGCAGCGAAGTGCGGCAGCTCAGCATTGCCAGCGGCGACGAGCAGCGCGCCTGGATGATGGCGCGCCTTCAGCCCTACCGCGTGGAAACCACCGACGGCAACCCCGACGGCCTGCTCACCGCCTACTACGAACCCCTGATGGACGCCGCCCGCCAGCCCGGCAACGGCTTCACCGTGCCCATCTACCGCCTGCCCGCAGGTTTTGGAGCGCGCAAGCCCTGGTACACCCGACAGCAGATCGAAACCCTGCCCGAAGCCCAGGCCGCGCTGCAAGGCCGCGCCATTGCCTGGCTGCGCGACCCGGTGGAATCGATGGTGCTGCACATCCAGGGCTCGGGCCGCCTGCGCGTGATGGAGCCCGACGGCTCCACCAGCCTGGTGCGCGTAGCCTACGCTGGCACCAACGACCAGCCCTACGGCAGCATTGGCCGCTGGCTGCTGGACCAGGGCTACACCCGCGACGCCACCTGGCCCGGCATCCGTGCCTGGCTGGCTGCCAACCCCCAGCGCACCAACGAGCTGATGTGGACCAACCCGCGCTACGTGTTCTTCAAGGAAGAACCTCTGGCTGGCATGGACGCCGCCTTCGGCCCCAAGGGCGCGCAGGGCGTGCCCCTCACCCCCGGCCGCTCCATCGCGGTGGACCGCCAGAGCATTCCCTACGGCACGCCCGTGTGGCTGGCCTCCAGCGGCCCCCAGGTGCAATTGAGCCGCCTGGTGCTGGCGCAAGACACGGGCAGTGCCATCCTGGGCGCAGTGCGGGCCGACTATTTCACCGGCTGGGGCCAGGAGGCGGGCGACATCGCCGGGCGGCTCAAGCAGAACCTGCGGCTGTGGGTGCTCTGGCCGCGCTGAGGGTTTGAAGGAATTTGGCCTCTAGCGCTTTTTGGATAAGCGCTGGCAGCTATTAAAAAGAGAGCGGAGTGTGTCGCGTCCGCCGCGCCTTTCCACCGGTCTCCAGCAGCCCCCTGCTCAGGGGCAGGCGATCCTGATCGCTTCGGTTTCCGTGCGCGGGCCAGTCGCTGAGGCATCTGGCGCCGTCGCAGAGGCAACGCTGGCGGTGTGCAGCCGCTCCCCTTCGATGCGGTAGGCGTATTCGCGCGTCGTGCGGGCCATCTCTGTCCTGACCGTGCTGCCCGCCAGGGTGGTGGCGTACACCTGGGGCCGCACGATCTGGTATTGGTAGGTGGTGGTTGCCAGGCCCTGGGTGGTCCGGCAGGTGGATTCAAGCCGATCTTCCTTGAACCGCAGCGTGCAGCGGCCCGAGCGGTCTTCCAGCCTGGCACCGTCTGTCGTGTGCAGCACGATGGTGGTGGCGCGCCAGCAGCCAAGCAGTGCGGGGTCCGGGGCGGTGGCCTGGGCCCACGAGGCGGTGCAGAGCAGGCCGAGCAGCCAGGGCGTGTGAGCGATGCGGGTCATGGGCAGGGATTTTCAACGGGCGGGGCAACGATGCCGCTTTGTCGGATTGGTGCGCAACTTTGCTATTTTATTGATAGCTGCTGGCGCTTTATCCATAAGCGCTAGAGCCTCAAAACGCTCTAAACCCCTCACCGCTCCACTGTCCACCGCGTCACCTTGGGCGGCGCATCGCCGGTGTGGAAGGCCAGCTTGCGCTCGCGCAGGGCGACGTCGGAGGCGGTCACGCGGTCGAAGCGGCGCAGGTGTTCCGTCCACGACTCGTCTTCGATGCGCTCCACGTAGCGTGTGGGGTTGCTGATGTCGTGCATCAGTTGCCAGTCCAGTGCGCCCTGGCGCAGGCGGCTGCGGCGGCTTTCCTGCATCACGGCGCGAAACTCGTTGGCGCGGGCGGGGTGGATGAAGTATTCGATGGTGACCACCACGCGCCCGGCCTCGGGCGGTGTCGGGGCGGTGGGTGCCTTGAAGGCGCGCGAGGGGCTCAGGTCTTCCTCGATGGCGCGGTCGGCCACCAGGCGCTGCACCACGGCCATCACGATGCCGCCACTCACGGCCGCCATGCCCAAGCTGGTTTGCACATCGGTGAGCGAGGCCACCTGGCCCCACAGGGCCGCGCCTGCGGCGGTGGCACCCATGATGCTCATCTGGTAGATGGACATGCCGCGCGCCCGCACCCAGTTGGGCAGGGCCAGCTGGGCTGACACGCTGAGCGTGTTGGCGGTGGTGATCCACGCCATGCCGGCCAGCACCATGGCGGGCACGGCCACGTACACGTTGGGGGCCCAGGCCATCACCCCGGTGGCGGCGGCCTGCACCAGCGTGCCGCGCAGCACCAGCGCATCGCGCGGCATGGCCTGGCGCAGGCGGGGCAAAAACAGCGCGGCCACGATGGCGCCCGCGCCCATGCTGGCCAGCAGCAGCGTGAAGGTGCCCGCGCCGCCGCCCTCCAGCCCCTTGGCCACCAGCGGCAGCAGGGCCATGAGGGCGGTGGCGTGCAGGAAGAAGACGGAGATGCGCCACAGAACGGCGCGCATGCGGGGCGACTGGCGCACAAACTGCACGCCCACGCGCATGGCGCTGGGCAGGCGCTCACGCCCCAGCGGGCTGGGGATGTGTTGGCGCTTCCAGCGCATGATGACCAGGCCCGAGAGCACCGACAGCACGGCGTTGAGCACAAACACCCAGGCGCTGCCCGCGCTGGCAATGATGGCGCCCGCCAGCAGCGGGCCCACGATGCGCGAGGCGTTCATGGCCACGCCGTTCAGGGCCAGGGCGGCAGGCAACTGCGGGCGGCTGACCAGCTCGGGCACGATGGCTGCAAACACCGGCCAGCGCATCGCCAGCCCGATGCCGTTGGCAAAGGTGAGGGCCAGCAGCAGCGGCGCCGTCATGCCGCCCGACACGATGGCAAAGGCCAGCACCACGGCCACCGCAGCCACCCAGAACTGCGTGGCCATGAAGTAGCGGCGCCGGTCCAGGATGTCGGCCAGCGCGCCGCTGGGCAGGCCCAGCAGGAACACAGGCAGGGTGGAGGCCGACTGCACCAGCGCCACCAGCACGGGCGAGGTGGTCAGCGTGGTCATCAGCCAGGCGGCGGCCACGTCGTTCATCCACATGCAGGTGTTGGCCGCCACCCAGGTCAGCCACAGCATGCGGAACACGGGCACGGACAGGGGTGCGAAGGGCGAGAGGGAAGCGTCGGAATGCACGGCCCCGGTGGAGGCGCTTTGCTCCAGGCTGTGCTGGGCGGCTTCTTCGGTGCCCTGGGCCAGGGCCGCGCGCTCGGCGGCGGTGTTCACGCTGGCGGCGGGAGCGGCCGGGCTGGGCGGGGTCGCCGCAGGGGGCGCGATGTGGTGGGGGGTGTCGTGGTGGGGCTGGGGTGGCATGTGGCCCCATTGTGCGATGTCTGACCTCGTCCCGCCCGCAGTGCAGCGCGCGACCCGGTTTGTTTCATGGGCTCTGATAGGAAAAAGTGGCTCTAGCGCTCTCCCATCAAGCGCGAGCAGCTATCGAAATAAGAGCAAATGAGCCACTCAGCGGGACTTGAGCGCCGTGAGGTGCGCCAGCGGCAGCGCCCCGCTGGCCTTGACCTCGCCCAGCGAGAAGCTGGTGTGCATGTCTTTCACGTTGGGCAGGTTCAGCAACACATCGCGCGCAAACTGCGAAAAGCTGTCCAGGTCGCGCGCCACCACCTGCAATTCGAACGTGCCGGTGCCGCTGATGTAGTGGCAGGCCACCACCTCGGGGATTTGGCGGATGGCTTCTTCCATCGCCCGCGTCAGGTTGCCGGTGCTGCGGTCGGCATCGAGCCGCACAAAGGCCAGCACGCCCAAGCCGATCTTGTGGCGGTCGATTTCGGCGCGGTAGCCTTTGATGAAGCCGGCTTCTTCCAGCGCCCGCACCCGGCGCCAGCACGGCGCGGCCGACAGGCCCACGCGCTGGGCCAGTTCGGCATTGGTCAGGCGGGCATCGGCCTGCAATTCTTGCAAGATGGCGACGTCGTATTTGTCAAGAGTGTTCATGTTTTGCCAATTTTAAGAAAGATTCTTTCTGAAACAAGGGTAAACACGGCACAAGAACGAAAGCACATATCCCGGCGCAATCCCTACACTGCGCTGCACACCATTGAAAAATGCTGCGCCGCCGCCCACAAGGCGCGTTGCGCATGCAGCCACCCCACAGGAACCCGCCATGAATGCCCCTCTGCCCGACTCCATCCGCAAAGCGCTGGAGACTGTCACGCTAGACGACAAATACTCTTTAGACAGTGGCCGCGCCTTCATGAGCGGCGTGCAGGCCCTGGTGCGCCTGCCCATGCTGCAGCGCCAGCGCGACGCGGCGGCGGGGCTGAACACGGCGGGCTTCATCAGCGGCTACCGCGGCAGCCCGCTGGGCACCTACGACCAGGCGCTGTGGGCGGCCAAGAAACACCTGGCCGAAAACCACATCGTCTTCCAGCCCGGTGTGAACGAAGAGCTGGGCGCCACCGCCGTGTGGGGCACGCAGCAGCTTGACCTGTACCCCGAGAAGAAGAAATACGACGGCGTGTTCGGCATCTGGTACGGCAAGGGCCCAGGGGTGGACCGCTGCGCGGACGTGTTCAAGCACGCCAACATGGCGGGTACGTCAAAGCACGGCGGCGTGATCGCGATTGCGGGCGACGACCACATCAGCAAGAGCAGCACGGCCGCGCACCAGAGCGACCACATCTTCAAGGCCTGCGGCACGCCGGTGTTCTTCCCCAGCAGCGTGCAAGAGATTCTGGACATGGGCCTGCACGCCTTTGCCATGAGCCGCTTCTCAGGCGTGTGGTCGGGCATGAAGACCATCCAGGAAGTGGTCGAGTCGTCCAGCAGCATCAGCGTGGACCCGGACCGCGTGAAGATCATCCTGCCCGAAGACTTCGCCATGCCGCCCGGCGGCCTGCACATCCGCTGGCCCGATGGGCCGCTGGAGCAGGAAGCGCGCCTGATGGACTACAAGTGGTATGCCGCCCTGGCGTACATCCGCGCCAACAAGCTCAACTACAACGTCATCGAAGGCAAGAACGACCGTTTCGGCATCATCGCCAGCGGCAAGGCCTACAACGACATGCGCCAGGCCCTGGTGGACCTGGGGCTCGATGACGACACCTGCCGCAGCCTGGGCATTCGCGTGCACAAGGTCAACGTGGTGTGGCCGCTGGAAGCCACCATCACGCGCGACTTTGCGCAGGGCCTGCAAGAGATTCTGGTGGTGGAAGAAAAGCGCCAGGTCATCGAATACCAGCTCAAGGAGGAGCTGTACAACTGGCGCGCCGACGTGCGCCCCAATGTGCTGGGCAAGTTCGACGAAGTGCCGGGCGACAACTCGGGCGGCGAGTGGAGCATGCCCAACCCCAGCCAGAACTGGCTGCTGCGCCCCAAGGCTGATCTGACCCCCGCCCTCATCGCCAAGGCCATTGCCAAGCGGCTGAAGAAGCTGGGCGTGCCCGAGCACGTAGTGCAGCGCATGGACGCCCGCCTGGCCATCATCGAAGCGCGTGAACGCGCACTGGCCGAGACCCAGGTGGACCCTTCTGGCGACCGCACGCCCTGGTTCTGCAGCGGCTGCCCGCACAACACCAGCACCCGCGTGCCCGAGGGCTCACGCGCCGTGGCCGGCATCGGCTGCCACTACATGGTCAACTGGATGCCCGACCGCCGCACCAGCACCTTCACGCAGATGGGTGGCGAGGGCGTGACCTGGGTGGGCCAGCAGCCCTTCACCCATGAAGAGCACATCTTCTCCAACCTGGGCGACGGCACGTACTTTCACAGCGGGCTGCTGGCCATCCGCCAGAGCATTGCGGCGGGGGTGAACATCACCTACAAGGTGCTCTACAACGACGCTGTGGCCATGACCGGCGGGCAGGCCGTGGGCGAACGGCCCGAGGGCCACTCGGTGCTGCAGATCATGAACAGCCTGAAGGCCGAGGGCGTGGCCAAGCTGGTCATCGTGACGGACGAGCCGCAGAAGTACGACGGCGTGGCCCTGGCCCAGGGCGTTACGGTGCACCACCGCGATGAGCTGGACCGCATCCAGCGCGAGTTCCGCGAGATCAAGGGTTGCACCGCCATCATCTACGACCAGACCTGCGCCACCGAAAAGCGCCGCCGCCGCAAGCGCGGCAAGCTGGCCACGCCCGACAAGACCGTGGTCATCAACGAGCTGGTGTGCGAGGGTTGCGGCGACTGCTCGGTGCAGTCCAACTGCCTGTCGGTGGAGCCGGTGGAGACGGAATTTGGCCGCAAGCGCCGCATCAACCAGAGCACCTGCAACAAGGACTACTCGTGCGTGAAGGGCTTCTGCCCCAGCTTCGTCACGGTGGAAGGCGGCCAACTCAAGAAGCCCAAGAAAGACAAGAAGGGCGATCTCTCGGCGCTGCCCAACATCCCCGAACCCGTGCTGCCCGTGGCCGATGTGGCCTGGGGCATTGTGGTGGCGGGCGTGGGCGGCACGGGGGTCATCACCATTGGCTCGCTGCTGGGCATGGCGGCCCACCTGGAGGGCAAGGGCGTCATCACGCAAGACGCTGCCGGACTGGCCCAGAAGGGCGGCGCCACCTGGAGCCACATCCAGATTGCCAACCGGCCCGATGCCATCTACACCACCAAGGTCGATACCGCCAAGGCCGATCTGGTGATTGGCTGCGACGCCATCGTGGCCGCCAACAAGGCCACGCTGGCCGTGCTGCAACCGGGCCGCACTTTTGTGGCGCTGAACACGCACCGCACGCCCACGGCTTCGTTCGTGAACAACCCCAATTGGCAGTTCCCCGACGCGCATTGCGACACGGCCATCACCAGCGCCCTGGGCGACGGCAGCGTGGGCAGTTTTGACGCCGAACAGGTGGCCACGCAGCTGCTGGGCGACAGCATCTACACCAACCCGCTGCTGCTGGGCTACGCCTGGCAAAAGGGCCGCGTGCCGCTGACCCTGGCCTCGCTGATGCGCGCCATGGAACTCAACGGCGTGCAGGTGGAGAACAATAAGGCCGCCTTTGAATGGGGCCGCCGCTGCGCCCACGACCTGCCCGCCGTGCAGGCACTGTTCCAGGCGGCACAGGTGATCCAGTTCGTGAAGAAGCCCGCCCTGGCCGACATGATCGCCAAGCGCGTGGATTTCCTCACTGGCTACCAGAACGCCGCCTACGCCGCCGACTACCAGGCCTTTGTGCAAAAGGTGCAGGCCGCCGAGGCCCAGCTGGGTACCACCACCCGCCTGACCGAGGCCGTGGCCCGCTACCTGTTCAAGCTCATGGCGTACAAGGACGAGTACGAAGTGGCCCGCCTGCACACCGACAAGGCGTTCATGGACAAGATCGCCGCGCAGTTTGAGGGCGACTTCAAGCTGGTGCACCATCTGGCGCCGCCGATGTCTGCCGCCAAGAACGAGAAGGGTGAACTGGTGAAGAAGCCCTACGGCCCCTGGATGCGCAACGTCTTCGGCCTGCTGGCCAAGATGAAGGGCCTGCGTGGCACGGCCTTCGACGTCTTTGGCAAGACCGAAGAGCGCCGCACCGAGCGCGCTTTGATCGTGGAATACCGCGCCTGCATCGACGAGCTGCTGGCCGGCCTGACTGCCGACAAGCTGGCCCTGGCGGTGGAGATTGCGCGCATTCCGGAAGACATCCGTGGCTACGGCCATGTCAAGGAGCGCCACCTCAAGGCTGCGCGCGCCAAGTGGAATGGTCTGATGGCGCAGTGGCGCAGCCCCGGCGCACCTGCCCAGCGCCAGGCGGCCTGAGCCTTTGCGAACTGGCACTGCCGTGGCACGGCGGTGTCGGTGAAATCATTTGCTATTAAATTAATAGCTTCTGGCGCTTGATGGATAAGCGCCAGAAGCTATTTTTATGGATAGATGAAAACCCTCTGCGGTCAGCCAACCCCCCCAGGCCCATCCGGTCTTGGGTGATGACATAGGCGCCGCATACAATGTCCGGTTACCCCATGGCGGGCGCCCAGGGTCCCGAATTGGGAATTCGTTGCATAAAGACGCCGAGCATCGCCGCCAGGCCGCGTTGCCAATCCTCGCGATAGCGATGGCTATCGCGAGGATTGGCGCCTTGCCTGACGGCGATTTCGACCTCTTTACTGCGTCAACGAACTCCCCATTCGGCACCCTCCGCTGGCTGTGTGGAATTTCGAATTTTTGATCCTCTGCTGGGAGTCCTTGACGTGTTTATTTCTTCTGCCTTTGCTCAGACCGCTCCTGCCGCCGCTGCAGGTGGTGGCGACCTGATGTCTTCGCTGACCGGCATGCTGCCTCTGGTGCTGATGTTCGTGGTGCTGTACTTCGTCATGATCCGCCCCCAGATGAAGCGCCAAAAGGAACACCGCGCCATGATTGACGCGCTGGCCAAGGGCGACGAAGTGGCCACCGCTGGCGGCATCATCGGCAAGGTCACACGCCTGTCCGAAGGCTTCCTGCACATCGAAATCGCCAACAACGTGGAAGTGCAGATCCAGCGCAGCGCCGTGGTGCAAGTGCTGCCCAAGGGTACGGCGAAGTAAAGAGTCTGAAGTCGGGGCGTGGTGGCGGTGGTCGTCGCCAGCCCTCGTCAGGGGCAGGGGCCGCCGTGCTGCCCGCCCCACAAGCTTTCCGTGAGGTAAGAGCGCGATCATGAACCGATATCCGGTCTGGAAGTGGGCGATCCTGGTGATCGTGCTGCTGGTGGGTGCCTTGTACAGCCTGCCCAATTTCTTTGGTGAAACCCCTGCAGTGCAGGTTTCTGCGGTCAAGAGCGGCGTCAAGATCGACGACGCTGTGGCGCAGCGGGTGGAGCAGGCCCTGGCCGCCGCCAGCCTGACGGCCGAGCGGGTGGCGGTGGAAGGCACTTCGGTGCGCGCACGCTTCGACACGCTGGAAGACCAGCTCAAGGCGAAAGATGTGATCCAGAAGGCCCTGGTGCCCGATGCGAACGACCCGAGCTTCGTCGTCGCGCTCAACCAGATTTCACGCACCCCCGCGTGGCTCAGTGCCATCCATGCCCGCCCCATGTTCCTGGGGCTGGACCTGCGGGGCGGCGTGCACTTCATGCTGCAGGTGGACATGCAGGCGGCCCTCACCAAGAAGGCCGAGGCTTATTCCGGTGACATCCGCACCGCGCTGCGTGAGAAAAATGTGCGCCACAGCGGCATCTCGCGTGACGGCCAGACCATCGACATCAAGGTGGCGGACGAAGCCACCCAGAACACGGTGCGCAACATCATTGCCGACCAGTTTGCCGACTTGCAGGTGGTGAGCCAGCCCGATGGCGACGGCCTGCGCCTGCGCGCCAGCATCAAGCCCGAGGCCGCTCGCAAGGTGCAAGAGCAAGCCGTCAAGCAGAACATCGTCACGCTGCACAACCGGATCAACGAGCTGGGCGTGACCGAGCCCGTGATCCAGCAGCAGGGCCTGGATCGCATCGTGGTGCAACTGGCCGGCGTGCAAGACACCGCCCAGGCCAAGGACATTCTGGGCCGTACGGCCACGCTGGAAGTGCGCATGGTGGACGAAAGCACCGAGGCGCGCGCCGCCGAGCAAGGCCGTGGCCCCGTGCCCTTTGGCTCCGAGCGCTACCCAGAGCGCAGCGGCCAGTCGGTGATCGTGAAGAAGCAGGTCATCCTGACCGGTGAAAACCTGACGGACGCCCAGCCCGGCTTTGACAGCCAGACGCAAGAGCCCACCGTGAACCTCACGCTGGACGCCAAGGGCTCGCGCATCTTCCGCGACATCACCCGCGAGAACATCGGCAAGCGCATGGCCATCGTGCTGTTTGAAAAGGGCAAGGGCGAAGTGGTGACGGCGCCCGTCATCCGCTCTGAAATCGGTGGTGGCCGCGTGCAGATTTCGGGCCGCATGACCACGGCCGAGGCCAACAACATCGCGCTGCTGCTGCGCGCCGGTTCGCTGGCCGCGCCCATGGAAATCATCGAGGAATACACCATCGGCCCCAGCCTCGGTGCCGACAACATTGAGCGTGGTATCCACAGCGTGGTGTGGGGCCTGGCCGCCATCGCTGCATTCATGTGCGTGTACTACCAGCTGTTCGGTGTGATCTCCAGCATTGCGCTGGCGGTGAACGTGATGCTGCTGGTGGCCATCTTGTCCATGCTACAGGCCACGCTCACGCTGCCCGGTATTGCCGCCATGGCGCTGGCCATCGGTGTGGCCATCGACTCGAACGTGCTGATCAATGAGCGTGTGCGCGAAGAGCTGCGCGCTGGCGTGGCCCCGCAAGCGGCCATCCACACGGGCTACGACCGTGCCTGGGCCACGATTCTGGACTCCAACGTGACCACGCTGATCGCGGGCCTGGCCCTGCTGGCTTTTGGTTCGGGCCCCGTGCGCGGTTTTGCCGTGGTGCACTGCATCGGTATCTTGACCAGCATGTTCTCGGCCGTGTTCTTCTCGCGAGGTCTGGTGAACCTGTGGTACGGCCGCCAGAAAAAGCTCAAGAGCGTTTCCATCGGCCAGGTCTGGAAGCCTGAGTCGGACGCCACTGCCGTGGCCAAGTCGCAATAAAGGAGGAAGACATGGAATTCTTCCGAATCAAAAAAGACATTCCCTTCATGAAGCACGCGTTGATCTTCAACGCGATCTCCTTCATCACCTTTGCACTGGCAGTCTTCTTCCTGCTCACCCGTGGGTTGCACCTGTCGGTGGAGTTCACCGGTGGCACGGTGATGGAAGTGGCCTACAGCCAGCCCGCTGAGCTGGCCAAGGTGCGCGAGACGGTGTCCGGCCTGGGCTACACCGATGTGCAGGTGCAGAGCTTTGGCACGCCCCGTGATGTGCTGATTCGCTTGCCCGTGCAAAAAGGTGTCACATCCGCCCAGCAAAGCGAGCAGGTGCTGCAGGCGCTCAAGGCGAACGATGCGGACGTGACTCTGCGCCGCACTGAGTTTGTCGGTCCTCAGGTGGGGGAAGAGCTGGTGCACGGGGGCTTGATGGCGCTGGCCTTTGTGGTGCTGGGCATCGTGATCTACCTGGCCTTCCGCTTTGAATGGAAGTTCGGTGTGGCGGCCATCATCGCCAACCTGCACGATGTGGTGATCATTCTCGGCTTCTTTGCCTTCTTCCAGTGGGAGTTCTCGCTGTCGGTGCTGGCGGCTGTGCTGGCCGTGCTGGGCTACTCGGTCAACGAGTCAGTTGTGATTTTTGACCGGATCCGTGAGGCCTTCCGCAAGTACCGCAAGATGACCACCTCAGAGGTGATCGATCACGCCATCACCAGCACCATGAGCCGCACCATCATCACCCACGCCTCGACCGAGGCGATGGTGCTGTCTATGCTGTTCTTTGGTGGCCCCAGCCTGCATTACTTTGCCATGGCGCTGACCATCGGTATCTTGTTCGGTATCTATTCCTCGGTGTTCGTGGCCGCCGCCATTGCCATGTGGCTGGGCGTCAAGCGGGAAGACCTGGTGTCGGCACCGCGCAAAGAAGGTGGTGATCCGAACGATCCCAACGCTGGGGCGGCCGTTTGAGCCGGTAATATCGACGCATGCAATCCTCTGAAACGCTCGTTGCGCAACGCCGCCTGGCGCGCCAAGCACGGCAGCGTTTCGTCGAGGGTTTGTGCGCCACCCTGCCTGACCTGCACAAAACGGTGGGTGAGTTCCTGTCGGCGCTGATGGCGCAGACAGGCACCCAGCGAGAAATGCAGACCCGCCGCGATGCCTGGCTGCTGTACCAACAGCACCAGGCCGCATGGCTTGACGGCACCGCCAAGGCGTGGCGTGATGCGGTACTGCCCGCCTCCAGCGCTGGCCCGGGTGGCCGCGCGGTGAATCTCTCCTTCGAGTTGCTCAGCGACGATGTGGTGGAAAACAAGATCGTCGCCTCTCGCATGGCCCTCACGGTGGCCGAGCAGGTCAGCCAGCAGTTCGACTCCTTGCGCCAGCGCACCCAGGTGCTGGAGGGGCAAGACATGGACAGCACGGACATCTTGCGGGCGGAGACCATCTGCCTGAAGCTGGTGGAGCAGTGGGTGGAAGCAGGGTTGCCTCGCACCGATTTGCTGCGGGTGATTGATCCGCTGCAGCGCGAGTTGGCCAACCAGGTGCAAAAGCACTACCAGGCCGTCAACGTCTTTTATGTGGAACAGGGCGTGGCTGCGCCCACGGACATGCGCAACCGTGTTCGCCGAACCACCGCAGGGGCTTCGGGCGCCGCGGCCTTGGGGGCGGACCGATCCGATCGCGTGGCTGGCCCTGCGTCAGGCCGTGGTGAACCCCTGCGGCGCCCCCCTATGGGACCCATGGGTGGCTCCATCCCACGGGTGCCTGGGTCGTACCCCGCGATGGCGGGTGGTGGTTTGGGCGCCGTCACCGGCATGACTCCCTTGATCCGTGCCCGGCAACGGGCGCAGGGAGTGATGGGGCAACTGCGCCGCCTGTTGTCCCAGCCTGTAACGGGCTTTGACATGACCCAGGCACCGCCTGCCTCGGCGGCGCTGGCGCATGCACTGTCGGCCCAGCGCGTGCAGGCGGAAACGCATTACAGCGGCATGGTCACCATTGCGGAAGATTACAGCCCTGCGGCGGTAGTGCAGGTGGCCGGGGCGGTGCGCGAGCGTTCCGCCGAGCTGAAGAAAAAAGCCGTTACCCCTGGTGAGAAAGCCATCATCGAGGTGGTGGCGCTGATGTTTCAGAGCATTCTGGCGGAAGACCGCATTCCGCCGGCCGTGCGCGTGTGGTTCGCCCGCCTTCAGGTGCCCGTGCTGCGTGTGGCGCTGGCCGAGCCGGAGTTTTTCAGCAACCTGGATCACCCCGCACGCCAGCTCATTGATCGCATGGGCGCTTGTGTGATGGGCTTTGATGCCACCGCCATCAACGGCAGCGCACTGGAGGCGGAAATTCGCCGTGTGGTGCAGGTGATTGAGCAGTACCCGGAAACGGGGCGGCGGGTGTTTCAGCTGGTGCACGAGGAGTTTGAGAAATTCCTCTCCAAATTTCTCACTGAAAAGCAGGCCACTTCACGTTTGGTCAGCGTGGCCCAGCAGGTAGAGCAGCGCGAGATGCTGGCCATCCAGTACACCATTGAGCTGCGCACCATGCTGCGCGACATGCCGGTGCGCGACGAGATCCGCGAGTTCCTGTTCAAGACCTGGGCTGAGGTGCTGGCACTGTCGGCCGTGCGCGACGGCGCGCAGCACGCCGACACCGTCATGTTCAAGCAAACCGCGGCCGACCTGGTGTGGGCGGCCAGCGCCAAGCCCAATCGCAGCGATCGTGCGCTGGTGATCCAGCAATTGCCGGGGCTGCTGCAACGTTTGCGCCAGGGCCTGACCTTGATCGGCGTGACGGGCGCGGACCAGGACGCCACCGTCAAGGTCTTGACGGATACCCTGGCGGAAGCCTTTCTCTCCAAGACGGCCAGCATTCCGCAAGCCCACATCGAGGCGATGTCCAAGCGTCTGGCCAACCTGGAAGACTTCATCAACGATGCCACCTTGGGTGACATGCCGCTCAATTCTGAAAGCATCGAGATGATGCTGGGCATCGATGCCTCGTCGATCTTTGTCATCGCTGACAACGACGCACCTGTGGACGATGCGATGGTGGCCTGGGCCCAAGAGCTCAAACCCGGCACCTGGTACACGCTGGACCACAACGGCTCTTCTGCCCAGGTTCAGTATGTGTGGCAGAGCAAACGCAAGCAATTGCACTTGTTTGCTGCCGTGGATGGCAGCAGCTACCTGATCCAGCTGCGCAGACTGGCGGCGTACCTCCAAAGCGGGCTTCTGGTGGCCCAGGATGAAGAAGGCCTCACCATGCGCGCCACCCGCGACGCCTTGGCCAAGCTGGACGCTAACCCGGAACGCTTGCTCGACTGAGCCCGGCAGCGATCTCTGCGTTTTGGCTCACCGCCAGCCTGGCCTATCTCGCGTTCAGCCCCGCCCCACCCGCTGGAACAGTGCACCGGGCAAACGGGCGACCACACCGTCCAGCTCCAGTTCCAGCAATTGCACTTGTAGGCTCGCGGCATCCATTCCCGTGCGGTTGACCAAGGCATCCAGCCCGACGGGGTCGTAGCCCATGGCTTGCAACAGCGCACTTTCCCGGGGTGCAGTCGCAGCAGGTTCGTCCGTACCGACGGCTGTGTCGTCAGCCGTGAATGAGCTGGCGGCCGGTAGCGCCCAACGGCATTCTTCGAGCACGTCTTGTGCACACTCCACCAGCTTGGCCCCTTGCTTGATGAGGGCGTGACAACCCCGGGATTGCGGGGCGTGGATCGAACCCGGAATCGCAAACACCTCGCGTCCTTGTTCCGTCGCCAGCCTGGCGGTGATCAGTGAGCCAGACGCCAGGGCTGCCTCCACCACCAGCGTGCCCTGCGACAGGCCTGAAATGATGCGGTTGCGCTTGGGAAAGTTGGGGGCCAGCGGGGGGGTGCCCAGAGGGTACTCGCTCACCAGCAAGCCGTGCCGGGCAATGCGGTGCGCCAAGTCGAGATGGCGGCTGGGGTACACGCGGTCCAACCCTGTTCCCACCACGGCGATGGTCGTGGGTGCGTCGCCTTCTTTCAGGGAACGATCTGGCGCGATAGGGGCCAGAGCGCCTTCATGGGCTGCCGCATCCACGCCCAGTGCGAGACCCGAGACGATCGTGAGCCCTGTGGCCCCCAATGCCTTCGCAAATTGGTAGGCGTTGTCCGCGCCTTGCGCCGTAGGGTTCCGGCTACCCACCACGGCCAGGCAGCGCCCTTCGGCGAAGGGCTGACCTTGCACCACAGCGCGGGCGCCCACCACGTAGAGCATGAGCGGCGGGTCCTCGGTGTCGAGCAGTTTCTTGGGATAGCGCACATCCCCCAGGGTGATGATGGCGCGCGCAGTGCCTTCGGCCAAGTCGCTGGCGTGCAGCCATTGCCAGGTCTTTTCCAGCAGTTCAGGCCACGATGGGGGCACCGTGACCAGAGCGCGTGCATGCCGCTCGCTGACGCACTGGCTCAGCACTGCCTCGGGTTGTGCAAAGAGAGCTGTAGGCAGCCCAAAGGTAGCCAGCAATTTGCGCGCGGTCTGGTTGCCGATGCCCGGTGTGGTGGCAAGCCGCAGCCATGCGCCTAGTTCATCGCGGTCCATGAGCGGGCTCAGAGGAAGATTGAGAGGCTACGTAAAAACGGGGCCCGCAGGCCCCGTTGGATGGGGCACGCTGGTGGGCGCAACGCTTATTGGGGGTTGGCCAGACGGTCACCCACGCGCACACCGGTGCGCACGTCCAGCAGCAGTGCGTAGGAAACGCGCTCGAACGTCAGGAACACCATGGCCAGGCCATTGTGCTCGCTGGGCAGCTTGATGGTGGGCTTGCCCTCTGCCGTCGTGTCCCTCACGCGGTCGCCCTGGGTGAGCAGCGTCAGCACATGGCCTGGCTCCATGCCCTGGGCGGTTCCCATGTTGATGGCGATCACCTGGTTTTGCCCAGCCACGGCGACGGGGGTGGAGCCGTAGATCGACACCACCCGTGCATTCACGCTGGTCTGGGGCTCGTGCGGAATGTAGTTTTTGAAGGTGCGGGGTGGCTCGGGCAGCATGCGGTCACCGGCGCGAATTTCTTCCTTGGTGGATGTGATGTCCACCGTGGCGGGCACGGGCTCTTGCTTGAGGCTGCCCTTGCCGTCGCTGATTTCTTCCGTGGTTTCGCTGCGCGCGAGTTCGGCGTTGCCCAGGTAACGTGCTTCATAACCCAGCACCTCCCCGGTAACGGGGTCCTTGAGCGGAATGGCTTCCCGGAAGACGCGGAAGCTGCGGGGCTGGCCGGGTTTGGTGCTCAGCGGTGCGTCAGGGTTGCCGCGTGCGTACACCCGGTCGCCAGCGGCCATCAGCACACGTTGGTCGGTGGTGGCGACAAGGCGCGGGGCTTGCTCGATGGTGGCGGCATCAGCCACCAGCGGCTCCACCAGGAACGGTGCGATCAGGTGGGTCTTGAGCGTGGGCAGCGCCAGGCTGGCAAGGCTGTCTGTGCGGGTGCGGGGTGACAGGCGCACCGTGTCGGACCCGCCCGTGGGCTGGGTGCGCAGGCGCGCGTAGCCATCGCTCTTGTCCAGGTACAGCGTTTGCCCCGGGAAGATCAGGTGCGGATTGGGCAGCGCCTTGAGGTTCATGCCCCACAGCTCTGGCCAGCGCCAGGGGCTCTTGAGGTACATGCGAGAAATATCCCACAGCGTATCGCCACGTTTGACCAAATAGATGTCTGGCGCGTTGGGCGCCAATTCAGACACGGGAACACCTTTTTCAGCCACCTGATGGGCAGTGCTGCGCTGGGCATCGGTAATGGGGTATTTCTGGGCGAAAGTAGGTGTGCAGGTAAAAGCGGCAATGACTGCCAGCGCTCCCAAGGCTGTTTTCTGTGCGCTGGTGAAAGCCATCCTGTTTTTCCTTTTTTGATGCATTGGTATACGCCCCCTCACTGATGCCAGCAGCCTTTTTTCCACGAAACTGCTGGCAAATACATTACAAACCATCTCAGATTCTCTGCTCAAGCCCTTGATTGGGCAATGAATATTGGCTTGGGGGCCAGCGCCTTTGCTCAAAAGTGGCGAAAATAGCGACACTTATTACCTGGTTTCATGGCAATTCTTCCTATTCTTTGTTTCCCCGATCCGCGCCTGCACAAGGTGGCAAAGCCTGTGGCAGCGGTGGATGAACGCATCCAGACCCTGGTGGCCGACATGCTGGCCACCATGTACGACGCCCACGGCATCGGCTTGGCGGCCACGCAGATCGACGTGCACGAACGCGTGGTGGTCATTGACGTATCTGAGGAGCGCGACCAGCCGCTGGTGCTCATCAACCCGGAAATCACCTGGGCCAGCCCCGAAAAGCAGGTGGGCGATGAAGGCTGCCTTTCCGTGCCAGGCATATACGACGGCGTGGAGCGTTCCACCCGCATTCATGTGAAGGCGCTCAACGAGAAGGGCCAGCCGCATACTGTGGAAGCCGAGGGTTTGCTGGCGGTTTGTATTCAACACGAAATGGACCACCTGCTCGGCAAGGTGTTTGTGGAATATCTGTCGCCCCTCAAACGCAACCGCATCAAAACCAAAATGCTCAAGCAGCAGCGAGGTAATCGGGAGTGAATACCTCCGCACCTGCTGCACAACCCCACCACCATGCTCCGCGCGCCCGTTGGGCGCAGGTGCTGCGTTGGCTGGTGGTGTGCAGCGCAGGTGCGGTGTGCGCTGTGATGGTGGGCTGCGCAGTGCCGGGCAAAGAGGCTCTGGGCTCCGCGCGGGCCGACGTGGCTGCGCGCCTGGGGCCACCCACCGCCATGTATCCCCGCCCCGAAGGCGGCGAGCGGTGGCAATACTCTGAACTGCCCGCAGGCGTGCAGGTCTACAACCTGGATTTCGACGCCACGGGGCGCCTGGTGCGCAATGCGCCAGCGCTGACGCAGGCCTGGCTGGAGCAGATTCCCGTCGGGCAGTGGACGGTATCGGACGTGCGCTACTGGTTGGGAGCGCCCCAGCGGGTGGAGCGCGTAGCCCGGTTTGAGGGCGAAGTCTGGACGTACCGGTTCCTTCAGCTGTCCGACCCGCGCTTTGCCTACCTCCACATCGATTCATCGGGCACGGTGCAGCGTGTGCTGTTTGTGGACGATGTATCCAACGCCCCTGACGACCGCCCATGACGGTGGCGCGGCGCCTCATTCTTGGCGCCCCTTGTTCCACCAGCCCGCGCGGGCCGTTGCCCGGCTGAGCCGTATTGCGAGAGATTTGCCATGAGAGTGATTTTTGCCGGAACCCCCGAATTTGCCCGCGTGGCCCTGGCGCGCCTGCTGGCGGCGGGGTTCACCGTGCCATTGGTGCTGACGCAGCCCGACCGCCCTGCAGGCCGTGGCATGAAGCTGCAGGCCTCCCCCGTCAAGCAATGCGCGCTGGACCATGGCATTGCCGTGGCGCAGCCGCGCAGCCTGCGGCTGGACGGTAAATACCCCGAAGACGCTGCCGCCGCCCGCGATGCGTTGCTGGCTGCCCAGGCCGATGTGATGGTGGTGGCCGCCTACGGTCTCATCCTGCCCCAGTGGGTGCTGGATATGCCCGCCAAAGGTTGCCTCAATATCCACGCCAGCCTGTTGCCCCGCTGGCGTGGCGCTGCGCCCATCCACCGCGCCATCGAGGCGGGCGATGCCGAAACCGGCGTCACCATCATGCAGATGGACGCAGGGCTGGATACGGGCGACATGCTGCTGGTCGAAAAAACCCCCATTGCCCCCACCGACACCACAGCGGTGCTGCATGACCGCCTAGCCGACCTGGGTGGCCGCATGATCGTGGAAGCGCTGGAGCTGGCCGCCTGTGGTGGCCTGCAGCCCGTGCCCCAGCCTGCCGAGGGCGTGACCTACGCGCACAAGATCGAGAAGGCCGAGAGCGAGATCGACTGGTCTTTGCCAGCCCATGTCATTGGCCAGCGCATTCGCGCCTTCGATCCCTTCCCGGGCGCCAGCACCGCTTTGCAGGGCGAGGCGATCAAGGTGTGGGGCTATGAAATTGATAGCTACCAGCGCTTATCCAATGAGCGCTGCGGGCAGATTTTGGCATCAGGCCCAGAGGGCGTGACGGTGGCTTGTGGCGAGGGCGGCGCCCTGCGCCTGACCACCCTGCAGCGCGCCGGGGGCAAGCGCCTGCCGGTGGCAGACTTTCTGCGCGGCTTTCCGCTGCCTGTGGGCCAGGTGCTGGGTGCCAGCACGGTGGCCGCGTGAGCGCGTCGCCCTGGGCCCGTGCACGGGCCATGCTCAGCCACCCGTCGTTTCGGCTGGCGGGCAAAGACATGGCGGGCACCTCGGTGGGCATTGGTGCCTGGGGGCTGGTCACGGGCGTGGCCATGATCAAGAGTGGCATGTCACTGCCCATGGCGGTATTCATGTCGCTAGTGGTGTACGCAGGCAGCGCCCAGCTGGCCGTCATCCCGTTGCTCACGGTGGGTGCGCCGCTGTGGGTGGTGTGGCTCACGGCGTCGTGCGTGAACCTGCGCTTTGTGATTTTCAGCAGCATGTGGCGCAACTACTTTGCGCACCTGCCGCTGCGCTGGCGGCTGGCCACCGGTTACTTCAGCGGCGATGTGATCTTTGTCGCCTTCATGAAGCGCTTTCCCGAGCAAAAGCCCGAGCCGGATCAGGTTCCCTACTTCTGGGGCGCGGCCTGCACCAACTGGCTGGCGTGGCAGGTGCCTTCGCTGGTGGGTATCGCCCTGGCCAACGTGGTGCCGTTGTCGTGGGGCCTGGGTTTTGCGGGTGTGCTGGCGCTGCTGGGCGTGCTGCTGTCGCTGCTGTTTGACCGCGCCACGTGGATCGCCACGGGCGTGGCAGCCACCGCCGCCATTGCCGCGTTTGCGCTGCCGCTCAAGCTCAACATTCTGGTGGCCATTGCGGCTGCCGTGGCCGTGGGCTTGCTGATCGAGGCCGTGGAGCACCACCGCAACCCGCCCGAGTTGCTGCTGGTGCCCGCTGAAGAGGATTTGCCGGCCGATGAACAGCAGCATGTGCGCGACGGCGACATAGTGCCTGTGCGAGAGGAGCGCCATCCATGAACTGGTCCTGGGTTGAACCCGTCATTGCCATCCTCGGGCTAGCAGTCATCACCGTGGTGTCGCGGTCGTTCTTCATGATCCCCGAGCGCGAGATGTCCATGCCCAGCTGGCTCAAGCGGGGCCTCAAGTACGCGCCCCTGGCCGCACTCACAGCCGTGATCGCGCCAGAGATCCTCATGTCGCAGGGCCAGCTCATCAACACTTTTCAGGATGCCCGGCTGCCCGCCGTGCTGTGTGCCACCGGCTACTACTTCTGGCGGCGCGGCATCCTCGGCACCATCGTGGTGGGCATGGCGGTGTACCTGCCTTTGCACATCGGCTGGGGCTGGTAGAGATAGCACCCCCCTGAGTCGCCTTCGGCGCCTTCCCCCTCTCTCGCTTCGCGGGAGGGGGACGCACCCGGTGGCCTGGCAAAGCCAGTTCCACGGGTGCACTGGCACAGACGGCGGGGCACCCTCTGCTGCGGTTACTAAAATGGCCGCCGCGAAAGCCCTCCTTTCCCTTTACACCTCTGCTATGAACATCCTTCGCTTTTCCGATCTGTGCGCCCAGGGCAAGGCCCGCAACCAGCGCGTCTTCATCCGTGCCGACCTGAATGTGCCGCAAGACGACGCCGGCAATATCACCGAAGACACCCGCATCCGTGCCTCCATCCCCGCCATCCGCATGGCGCTGGACGCCGGTGCCGCCGTCATGGTGACCAGCCACCTGGGCCGCCCGACCGAGGGCGAATTCAAGCCAGAAGACTCCCTGGCCCCCGTGGCCAAGCGCATGGCCGAACTGCTCGGCCGTGATGTGCCGCTGGTCGCCAACTGGGTGGACGGCGTGCAAGTGGCCCCCGGCCAGGTCGTGCTGCTGGAAAACTGCCGCCTGAACGTGGGCGAGAAGAAGAACAAGGAAGAGCTGGCCCGCAAGATGGCTGCGCTGTGCGACATCTTCGTGAACGACGCGTTTGGCACAGCCCACCGCGCCGAAGGCACCACCTACGGCATCGCACAGTTCGCCCCCATCGCCTGCGCAGGCCCGCTGCTGTCGGCTGAAATCGATGCCCTGACCAAGGCCCTGGCCCAGCCCCAGCGCCCCCTGGCCGCCATCGTGGCGGGCTCCAAGGTGTCCACCAAGCTCACCATCTTGCAAAGCCTGGCCGACAAGGTGGACCAGCTCATCGTGGGCGGTGGCATTGCCAACACCTTCATGCTGGCGGCAGGGCTGCCCATCGGCAAGAGCCTGGCCGAGCCCGACCTGCTGGACGCTGCCAAGGCCGTGATGGCCGCGATGAAGGCCCGTGGTGCTGAAGTGCCAATCCCTACCGACGTGGTCGTGGCCAAGACCTTTGCGGCCGATGCGCCCGCCACAGTGAAGGCCGCCACCGATGTGGCCGAAGACGACATGATTCTGGACATCGGCCCCGAGACGGCGGCCCGCCTGGCTGCGCAACTCAAGTCCGCTGGCACCATCGTCTGGAACGGCCCCGTGGGCGTATTCGAGTTTGCGGCCTTTGAAAACGGCACCAAGCAGATCGCCCAGGCGATTGCCGAATCGCCTGCCTTCAGCATTGCGGGCGGTGGCGACACGCTGGCTGCGATTGCCAAGTACGGTATCGAGAAGCAGGTGGGCTACATCTCCACCGGCGGCGGCGCTTTCCTGGAAGTGCTGGAAGGCAAAACCCTGCCCGCGTTCGAGATTCTGGAAAAGCGCGCAGCCGGAAACTAAAACATTCCGCGCGTCGTCAACAGGTTCTAAGGGCCACCCTGCGGGGTGGCCTTTTTCATGGGCAGACCTGCACGAACAGGTTCCATGGCCCCCGCCCAGCGGCGCCCACCTAAAATCACCCCCCATGACCTTCATCGACACACTGCGCGCTGCCACCACGCAAAACCAATCCATGCTGTGCGTGGGCCTGGACCCCGAGCCTTCCCGCTTCCCCGCCCACCTGAAGGGCGACGCCAGCAAGATTTACGATTTCTGCGCGGCCATCGTCGATGCCACGGCTGATCTGGTCTGCTCGTTCAAGCCGCAGATTGCCTACTTTGCCGCCTACCGGGCCGAAGACCAGCTCGAACGCCTGATGGAGCACATGCGCCGCACGGCGCCCCAGGTGCCGGTGATTCTGGACGCCAAGCGCGGCGACATCGGCTCCACCGCGCAGCAATACGCCAAAGAGGCATTCGAGCGCTACGGCGCGGATGCGGTCACGCTCTCGCCTTTCATGGGTTTTGACTCCATCGAGCCCTACCTGGCCGCCTACCCCAGCAAGGGGGCTTTCTTGCTGTGCCGCACCTCCAACCCCGGTGGTGACGACCTGCAAAACCAGCGCCTGGTCAGCATCGAAGGCCAGCCCCTGATGTACGAGCACATTGCCAAGCTGGCCCAGGGCCCCTGGAACCTGAACGGCCAGCTCGGTCTGGTGGTGGGTGCCACTTACCCGCAAGAGATTGAGCGCGTGCGCAGTATTGCGCCCACGCTGCCCCTGCTGATCCCCGGCGTGGGCGCGCAGGGCGGTGATGCGGTGGCCACCGTGCGCGCAGGCCTGCGCAGCGACGGGCCCATCATCGTGAATTCTTCGCGTGCCGTGCTGTATGCGTCTTCGGGCGATGACTTTGGCGCGGCCGCCCGCGCCGAGGCCCTGCGCACACGCGCGGTGCTGGAGGCCGCGCGCAGCGCCTGAGCGCCCTCCCCGAGCCGTCCTCATCGCCTGCGGCCCCACCCGTTCCACCCAGGAGCCTCGCCCATGCAACTGAAATGGCTGGAGGACTTCGTGGCGCTGGCGCAGGAGCGCAGCTTTACCTGCGCGGCCGAGCTGCGCCATGTCACCCACCCGGCCTTTGGGCGCCGCATTCGCGCGCTGGAGTCCTGGGCGGGCACACCGCTGATCGAGCGAGAGGCCGGCCCCGTCAAGCTCACGGCTGCGGGCCAGGCGTTTCTGGACACCGCGCTGCAGATGACGCGCCACCTCGCGCAGTCACACGACGAACTCATGGCCATTGCAGGCCGCCAGGGCCGCACCGTGACGCTGTGCACCGGCCGCACCCTGGCGCGCACCATCGTGGCCGACTGGCTGGTGCGGCTGCAGCCCTATCTGGCCGATGGCGAGTTGCGCATTTCCACCCGTTCGCTGGCGGATGCGGTGCATGACCTGCAGCACGGCCTGGCCGACTTTTCCATCCTGTACCACCACCCCTCGCTGGTGGTGCCGCTGGACGGCCGGCAGTTCGAGCATGTGGCGCTGGCCACGGACCGGCTGCTGCCCGTTTCACGCACCGATGCCAGCGGTGCCCCGATGTACTTCCTCGAAGCGGGCTGCGCGCCCGTGCCTTACATCGCCTACGACCGCACCCTTGCGCTCGGGCGCCTGGTGGAAGACCTGCTGGCCCATCACCCCCTGGCCGCCCACCTCAAGCGGCTGGTGGAATGCGATTCGCCCGATGCCAACTACGAGTACGTGCGCAAAGGGCTGGGCGTTTCATGGCTGCCCTGGTCTGTGGTGCATGCCGACGTCAAATCGGGCCTGCTGGCCCCGGCCGGTGCCAAGGGGCTGGAGGTGAAGTTTGATGTGCGCATGTTCCGCCCCAAGCGCCGCCTGAGCGCGCTGGCCGAGTCTCTCTGGTCCACCATTGCACGCCGCTAGTAACGAATCTCCAACTCGGGACACTGGGGGGCAGGGCGCCTGGCGCAGCGCAGTCGCCGGGCTGAAAAGGCTGGTTTCGGTGCCGTTTTGGCACCGCAGCGCCCTACCGTGCTTCGCACAATGGGTGTTCCATTCCCATCGAGGAGATCACCATGCGTCCTGTTCCATCGGCCCTGCGCCGCAGCGTTTTTCATTGGGCGGTCGGTGCACTGGCTGGCCTGGCCCTGGCCCCTGCAGCCCTTGCGCAAGCCCCGGCCTACCCCAGTAAGCCCATCACCATCGTGGTGGGTTACCCACCGGGCGGCAGCACGGACCTGATGGGCCGCATGGTGGGCACCGAGTTGTCCAACCGCCTGGGCCAGCCCGTGGTGATTGAGAACATCGGCGGCGCGGGCGGTGCCATTGGCGCGCAGAAGGTGGCCAGCGCCCAGCCTGATGGCTACACGCTGCTGGTGGGCGCGAGCAATGAGCTGGCCATCAACAAGCTGGTGACCAAGAAGGTCAAGTACGACATCAAGGACTTCACCGCCATTGGCCTGGTGGCCTCGCAGCCGCTGGTGCTGGTGGCCTCGCCCGCCTCGGGCGTGAAGAACGCGGCAGATTTCATCCAGCTCGTCAGCAAGAACCCCGGCAAGTACAGCTACGGCAGTTCGGGCGTGGGCACATCGCTGCACTTGGCGGGCGAGATGCTCAAGAGCCAGGGCAACTTGTTCATGACGCACATCCCCTACCGCGGCGTGGCGCCGCTCACCAACGACCTGGTGGGCAACAACCTGGAGTTTGGCGTGTTTGTGCTCTCCAGCGGCCTGCCGCACATCAAGAGCGGCAAGGTGATGGCTCTGGGCACCACCGAAGCCAAGCGCTCGCCCATCACGCCCGACATTCCCGCGCTGGCTGAATCGCCCCAGTTCAAGAACGTGGACATTGGCGTGTGGTTTGCCCTGATGGCCCCCGCCAACCTGCCCAAGCCCGTCCACGACAAGCTGCGCAAGGCGCTGACCGATGCGCTGCAGTCGCCCGAATTCCGCAAGAAGCTCGAAGCCACGGGCTCGGTGGTGGCCTCGCCCACGGTGGACACCGACAAGTACATCGCCAGCGAGATCGACAAGTACCGCAAGATCGTGCAATTCGCCAAGATTGAAGAATGAACATGACCCTGAACAACGCACCCGCCCCGCTGCACTTCGCTTTGCCGGTGCCGGACATCAGCGCCTGGCGTGCCGGCAACACCGGCGTGGAGGGCGTGTGGCACTTTGACAGCGGCAAACCCGGCCGCAACGTCATGGTCAGCGCGCTGGTGCACGGCAACGAGCTGTGCGGTGCCTGGGCGCTCAAGGGCCTGCTGGAGGCCGGTGTGCGGCCCGAGCAGGGCAGCCTCACGCTGGCGTTCTGCAATCTGGCAGCCTTTGACCGCTTTGACGCAGCCCACCACGACGCCTCGCGCTTTGTGGACCAGGACCTGAACCGCCAGTGGCTGGACGAGCGCATGGACGCTGGCGACAGCAGCGAGCGCCGCCGCGCCGCCGCGCTGCGGCCTTTTGTGCAGCGGGCCGACTGGCTGCTCGACATTCACTCCATGCACGAGTCTTCGGCGCCGTTGCTGCTCACCGGCGTGCAGCCGCGCAACCTGGCGCTGGCGCGGGCCATGCGCGCGCCCGAGCACATCGTGGTGGACGCCGGGCACAAAGACGGCGTGCGCATGCGCGACTACGGCCGCTTCGGTCTGCCGGATGACCAGGCGGGCGACACCCGTTCGCTGCTGATCGAGTGCGGCTTCCATGGCGACCCGGCCAGCCTGCAGGTGGCCCAGGACCAGTGCGTGCGCTTCATCGAACAGTCGGGTGTGATCTCTGCCGCAGCGCTGGCGCAGCAACTGCCCGGCTGGCGACTGCCCGATGCGCCCCGCCAATGGGCGCTGGAAGTGACCCAGCCCGTGGTCGCCCGCAGTGCGGCATTCCGGTTTGTGGAGCCCTTCACCGGGCTGGAGTGCATTGAGAAGCAAGGCACGGTCATTGGCGACAACGACGGTGAGCCGGTGCTCACTCCGTACGACGATTGCGTGCTGGTGATGCCGTCCACGCGGCAGGCGCAGAGCGGCGTGACGGTGGTGCGCTACGCACGGCGCACCTTGCTGTAACCCGGCCCGGGGGCCTCAGTGTGAGCGTCAGTGCGTGGGGCGCCCGGCCTCGATCTGGTTGCGCACCAGCTGCGCCAGCGCCATGTCGCCGGGGGTCTCGGGCGTCCAGGTGTCCACAGGGCGAGGGGTGCCATGTTCGTCGGGCGAGACGAACACCGCCACGCAGTGCGTCACCTCCTGGTAGGCCTCGCTGATCTGCGGGCCGCTGCGCACTTCAATGAAGATGTTCATGCTGGTGGTACCCGTGTAGGCCAGGCGGGCTTCCACCTCCACCAGGGCACCAGCCACCACGGGGTGCGCGAAGCGGATCTTGCCAAAGCTGGCCGCCACGCAGGGGCTCTTGGCCCACTGGTGGGCCACCACGGCAGCGGCTTCGTCAATCCACTTCATGACGGTGCCTGCGGCCACGCGGCCGCCGGGGCTGTCGGCAGAGGCTTCTGCCACAAAACGCAAGATGGTCGAGGTGGTGGTCATGGGCTGCTGCGGGGCCAGGCTGGCCCGCAAAAGTTCTTCATGCAACCCATTATTCATGAGAGCTGCGACAGGGTGGCCGCCGTTGCCCGCCTGAATGTGACCGTTTGTAGGGGCAAGGCAGCCCGCCGCACCGGCAGGCTTGCCAGCACGGCGGCGCTTATTTGCTATTGTATTGATAGCTAATTGCGCTTGCTAGGTAAGCGCTGGAGGGCTATTTCTTACTCAAAACCCACAGATCAAGGCGCAGGCGCCTGGATGCCCAGGGCCGCCAGTTCTTCGGGGCTGAACACCCGCGAGCGGGTGTGAAAGGCCTTGCCCTCGGGCCCCTCCAGCGAGAAGGTGCCGCCGCCATGCCCGTCGATCACATCGATGATGAGCTGCGTGTGCTTCCAGGTCTCGTACTGGGCCTTGCCCATGTAGAAGCGGCAGCCGCCGATGTCGCCCAGGTACACATCGCCCGCACCCATGGTGATCTCGCCGGGCAGGTAGCAGTTGGCGGCGCTGTTGTCGCAGCAGCCCCCGCTTTGGTGAAACATCAGGTCCTGCCCATGCTTGGCTTGCAGCAAGGCCAGCAGCTCCAGCGCGGCGGGCGTGGCCACCACCCGTGGGGGTGGCAGGGTGCCGCTGGCGTGTGTGGAATCCACTGCGTCCATGGCCTTCATGGCGTCAGGCCGTCATGGCCCCGCGGAAGATGCCTTCAATGTCCGCCTGCGTGGCGGTGCGCGGGTTGGTCAGGCCGCAGGCATCTTTCAATGCATTGGCGGCCAGCAGCGGAATGTCCGCCTCCTTCACGCCCAGGTCGGCCAGACACTTGGGAATGCCCACATCCAGCGCCAGCTGGCGGATGGCAGCGAGGCAGGCTTGTGCACCGGCTTCGGCGTCCAGCCCCGCCACGTTCACACCCATGGCGTGGGCCACGTCGCGCAGACGTGCGGCCGACGTGGGCACGTTGAACGCCTCCACATGCGGCAGCAGCAGCGCATTGCACACGCCGTGGGGCAGGTCATAAAAGCCGCCCAGCTGGTGCGCCATGGCATGCACATAGCCCAGCGATGCGTTGTTGAACGCCATGCCGGCCAGGAACTGCGCATACGCCATCTGCTCGCGGGCGTTCAGGTCGTCGCCATGGTTGACGGCGGTGCGCAGGTGGCGGGCAATCAGCTCCACGGCCTTGAGCGCGCAGGCGTCGGTGATGGGCGTGGCGGCGGTGGACACATAGGCCTCCACCGCGTGGGTCAGCGCGTCCATGCCGGTGGCAGCCGTCAGGCCCTTGGGCTTGGCCAGCATCAGCTCGGGGTCGTTGACGGACAGGATGGGCGTGACATTGCGATCCACGATGGCCATCTTGATGTGGCGCGTCTCGTCGGTGATGATGCAAAAGCGCGTCATCTCGCTGGCCGTGCCCGCCGTGGTGTTGATGGCCACCAGGGGCAGCTGCGGTTTGGCAGAGCGGTCCACTCCTTCGTAGTCGGCAATCTCGCCGCCGTTGGTGGCGCACAGGGCAATGCCCTTGGCGCAGTCGTGGGGCGAGCCGCCGCCCAAAGAGATCACGAAGTCGCACTGCTCGGCCTTGAGCTGCGCCAGCCCGGCACGCACGTTGCCCACCGTGGGGTTGGGCTGGGTGCCATCAAACACTACCGAGGCAATCTGCTGCCCGGCCAGCTGGGCCTGGATGCGCGCCGCCACGCCGAGCTTGCTGAGCACGGCGTCGGTAACGATCAGCGCCTTGCGAAAGCCGTGACCCTTCAGGGCCACCATGGCTTCCTGCAGACAGCCTGCGCCCATGATGTTGACACTGGGCATGAAAAACGTACTGGTCATCGTGAACCTCCTTGATGGATCAAACGACGGCCTGGGCTGCAGGGCCTGCAGCGGGCCGCTTCGCCAAAAATCGTACGCCCGTCAGGGCGCGGCGAAGCGGCCAGGCCGCTTCAACTCTTGACGTCCGTCAAAAGAAGCCCAGCTTGTTCTCGGAGTAAGACACCAGCAGGTTCTTGGTCTGCTGGTAGTGGTCCAGCATCATCTTGTGGTTTTCGCGGCCAATGCCCGATTCCTTGTAGCCGCCAAACGCTGCGTGCGCGGGGTAGGCGTGGTAGCAGTTGGTCCACACGCGCCCGGCCTTGATGGCGCGGCCCATGCGGTAGGCCACGTTGCCGTTGCGGCTCCACACACCGGCGCCCAGGCCGTACAGCGTGTCGTTGGCAATGGCCAGCGCTTCGGCCTCGTCCTTGAAGGTGGTCACGGCCAGCACGGGGCCGAAGATTTCTTCCTGGAAGATGCGCATCTTGTTGTGGCCCTTGAACAGCGTGGGCTGCACGTAGTAGCCGCCCTCCAGGTCGCCACCCAGGTGGGCCTGGCCGCCACCGGCCAGCACTTCGGCGCCTTCTTGCTTGCCCAGGTCCAGGTAGCTCAGGATCTTGGTGAGCTGCTCTTTGCTGGCCTGCGCGCCCATCATGCTGTCGGTGTCCAGCGGGTTGCCGTGTTTGATGGCGGCCACGCGCTTCAGGACACGTTCCATGAACTTGTCGTAAATGCTCTCCTGGATCAGCGCACGCGATGGGCAGGTGCAGACCTCGCCCTGGTTGAAAGCAAACAGCACCAGACCTTCAACGGCCTTGTCGAGGAAGGCATCGTCTTTGTCCATCACATCAGCAAAGAAGATGTTGGGGCTCTTGCCGCCCAGCTCCAGCGTGGCGGGGATGAGGTTGTTGGCGGCAGCCTGGGCAATCACGCGGCCGGTGCTGGTCGATCCGGTGAAGGCGATCTTGGCAATGCGCTTGCTGGTGGCCAGCGGCATGCCGGCTTCACGGCCAAAGCCGTTCACGATGTTGAGTACGCCCGGCGGCAGCAGGTCGGCAATCAGCTCGGCCAGGATGAGGATGGAGATGGGGGTGCTCTCTGCGGGCTTGAGCACCACGCAGTTGCCCGCGCCCAGGGCGGGTGCCAGCTTCCAGGCGGCCATCAGGATGGGGAAGTTCCACGGAATGATCTGGCCCACCACGCCCAGCGGCTCATGGAAGTGGTACGCCACGGTGTTCTCGTCGAGGTTCGACAGGGCACCTTCCTGCGCGCGCACGCAGCCCGCAAAGTAGCGGAAGTGATCGACGGTGAGCGGAATGTCGGCGTTCAGCGTCTCGCGGATGGCCTTGCCGTTGTCCACCGTCTCGGCATAGGCCAGCAGCTCCAGGTTCTGCTCGATGCGGTCGGCAATCTTCAGCAGGATGTTGCTGCGTGTGGCGGCATCGGTCTTGCCCCAGGCGTCTGCTGCGGCGTGGGCGGCATCCAGCGCCAGCTCGATGTCTTCAGCGGTAGAGCGGGCGGCCTGGGTGTAGACCTTGCCGTTGACGGGCGAGATCACATCAAAGTACTGGCCCTTGACGGGGGGCACGAACTTGCCGCCGATGAAGTTGTTGTACTGGGCCTTGTAGGCGATCTTGGCGCCAGCGGCGCCGGGGGCTGCGTAAACGGTCATGTGTTGTCTCCTGTCAGTGTTTTGGACATCTGCTGCGCGTGTTGCGGCGGCAGATGACAGCACCTATACAAGACCCATGCCAGCCCTTGCATGCCTGCTGGGCAAGGGTTGCTTGCGCGCTAAGTGGCTGATTTGTTTGGGTTTTGGTGTGTGAGGGCTCGGAGTTGTGACGCGTTGGCGCCATGCGTTACGTTCCAACACAGAACACCTGTCACGAAATGGAACAGTTGGACAGTTTCCCTGTGCAAACGCTATTGCACCGCCTTTCGCACCCGGCCATACTGCCCCTTCGAAGCGGGTGCCATGACGCCCGTTCAGGAGACAGCGTGCGCACCACCCCATCCCCCCTGCTGGCCTTGCAACAGGCCCGGCGACATCTGCTGGAACACGGCCATTGCCCCACGGGCCTGGTGGATGAGCGCCTGGCCCGTTCCTGGGGGCGCAGCATGGCCGCAGGCCTGGCCCCTGCCGGGCGCGCAGCGGCCGATTTGCCCAGCCCCGGCGAGCTGCGTGAGGCCATGGCCTGCAACCACAGCCTGCTCACGCATTCGCGCCCCATCATGGAATACCTGTTCGACCAGGTGCGCCACAGCCACAGCGTGGTGGTGCTGGCCGACCGGGCCGGCATGCTCATGCACACGCTGGGCAGCCCCGGCTTTGTGGACAAGGCCGAGCGCGTGGCGCTCACCTGCGGCGCCTCGTGGCACGAATCCCACCGGGGTACCAACGCCATCGGCACGGCGCTGGCCGAAGGCACGGCGGTGGAAGTGCACGGCGGCGAGCATTTTCTGGAGCGCAACAGCTTTCTCACCTGCGCGGCCTCGCCCATCCTCTCGGCCACGGGCGAGCTGCTGGGCATCCTCGACATCTCGGGCGACCACCGCAACGGCCACGCCCACACCCTGGGCCTGGTCAGCACTGCCGCCCGCATGATCGAAAACCGCCTGCTGGTGGCCACCTGCAAGCGCAATGTCCGCCTGCACCTGCACCGCGAGCCCGAGGGCATTGGCAGCGTGGCCGAAGGCATCGTGGCCGTGTCGGCCGATGGCTGGATCGTGGGCGCCAACCGCGTGGCCCTCACCCAGCTGGGCCTGCACATGGGCGACGTGGGCGCCACCCCGCTGGCACAGGTGCTGGACGTGCGGCTGGATGACCTGCTCTCGCACCACCACCGCCGCCCCCAGCAGCCCCAGGCGCTGCGCCTGCGCGGTGGGGCGCTGCTGTATGCGCAGGTGCAGCTCGACGCTGCCGCCTGGCCCGCCGCCCGCTGGGTGCGCGGCACGCCGGGTGCCCCCGCCGCCAACGAATCCGCCGACGACGCCCTGGCCCGGCTGGACACGGGCGACGCCCGCTGGCGTGCCGCCGCCGACAAGGCGCGCCGCGTGGTGGGCAAGCCCATTGCGGTGCTCATCCAGGGCGAATCGGGCGTGGGCAAGGAAGTGTTTGCGCGCGCCCTGCACGCCAGCGGCCCACGCCGCGCCGGGCCCTTCGTGGCCATCAACTGCGCGGCCATCCCCGAGCACCTCATCGAATCGGAGCTGTTCGGCCATGTGGCTGGCGCCTTCACCGGTGCCCGCAAGGAAGGCAGCCTGGGCCGCCTGCGCGAGGCCCACGGCGGCACGCTGTTCCTGGATGAAATCGGCGACATGCCGCTGCCCCTGCAAACCCGCCTGCTGCGCGTGCTGCAAGACCGCAGCGTGACGCCCGTGGGCGCAGGCCACGCCGTGCCGGTGGACTTTTGCCTCATCAGCGCCACGCATTGCCAGCTGCTGCAGGCGGCCGAGCAGGGGCGCTTCCGGCACGACTTGTACTACCGCCTGAACGGCCTCACGGTGCAGCTGCCCGCCCTGCGCGAGCGCACCGACTTCGCCGCCCTGACGGAGCAACTGCTGGCCGACCTGGCCACCGAGCAGGGTCTGCCCCACCCCGTGCAGGTGGCGCCTGACCTGCTGCAACGCCTGGCCGCCCACCCCTGGCCCGGCAACCTGCGCCAATACGCCAGCGTGCTGCGCACCGCCTGCGCCATGCTGGCCGAGGGCGAAGACACGCTGGGCTGGGAGCACCTGGGCGACGACATCGTGCAGGCGCTGCAAACGGCGGCCCCGCCCTTGTCCGCAAGGCTGCCAGGGCTGACCACCGCCAGGCCGGTGCCTGCGGCAGCGGTGCTCAGCCTGCAAGAGCTCTCCAGCGCCGCCATCGACCAGGCGCTGCAAAGCGCGCGCGGCAATGTCTCGCAGGCGGCACGCCAGCTGGGCATCAGCCGCCAGACGCTGTACCGCAAGCTGGCTGCGCGGGTGCATTGATTTGCTATTGAATGCATAGCTGCTTGCGCTTATCCATCAAGCGCTACAGGCCATTTATGCTTCTTTCTGTTTTCAGGGGGCTTGTGTCCGCCAGTCCTTCTCCGCTGCGCCGGGCATTCCTTCGCCAAACCGCATCCGTGGTCGCCACCTTGTGGGTTGTCGCCGCGGCTTGGCCTGCCCATGCCCAGCAGCGTTCCGCGCCGCTACCGGCCGGGGTGCAGCGCATTGCCGACGTGCCCTACGGCCCAGACCCGGCCCAGCGCATGGATGTGTATGTGCCTGCAGGTACTACCGCAGGCGTCAGCGCGCAGCCTGCACCCGTCATCTTCATGGTGCACGGCGGTGGCTGGCGGATTGGCGACAAGGCCATGGGCCGCGTGGTGCAGGAGAAGGTGAACCGCTGGGTGCCCAAGGGCTTCATCCTCATCTCTGCCAATTACCGCATGCTGCCTGCGGCCCCCGTGTCGGCGCAGGCGCGCGATGTGCAGGCTGCCCAGGTGGCGGCGCAGCAGCGTGCCAGCACCTGGGGCGGGGATTCCGGCCGCTTCATCCTCATGGGCCATTCGGCAGGCGCCCATCTGGTGGCCTTGCTCAACGCCCACGCGCCGCAGGCCCAGCGCGAAGGGGCGGTGCCGTGGCTGGGCGCCGTGGCGCTCGACAGTGCCGTGATGAACGTGCCCGCCGCCATGCGCGCGCGGCACCTGCGGCTGTATGACGATGCGTTTGGTAGCGACCCCGCCCATTGGGCCGCGCTGTCCCCGTTCCACCAGTGGACGGTGGGCGCGCCCCCGCTGCAGATGGTGTGCTCCACCCAGCGCGCAGACCAGCCCTGCGCCCAGGCCGAAGCCATGGCTCGCCATGTGCGCCACCTGGGCGGCCGCGCCGAAGTGCTGCCCCAGCCTCTGAGCCACGGCGAGATCAATGCCCGGCTGGGCCTGGACAGCGACTACACCCGCGCGGTGGAAACCTTCATGGGATCGCTGGATGCCGAGGTGGCCCGCCACCTGCAGTGATGCGAAGGTAGATTGCTACTGAATCAATAGCTGCTAGCGCTTGCAGGATAAGCGCTAGAGCCCGTTTTCATTCAGATTCTTTGCGCAGATATGGTGCCAGATACCGCCCCGTGTGGCTGGCCGGGTTGGCCGCCAGTTCCTCCGGCGTGCCCACGCCCACCACGGTGCCCCCGCCCGCGCCGCCTTCGGGGCCCATGTCGATGAGCCAGTCGGCGGTTTTGATCACGTCGAGGTTGTGTTCGATGATGACGATGGTGTTGCCCGCATCGCGCAGTTGGTGCAGCACTTTCAGCAGCAGGTCGATGTCGGCAAAGTGCAGGCCGGTGGTGGGCTCGTCCAGGATGTAGAGCGTGCGGCCCGTGTCGCGTTTGCTCAGCTCCTGCGCCAGCTTCACGCGCTGCGCCTCGCCGCCCGAGAGCGTGGTGGCCGCCTGGCCCAGGCGGATGTACGACAGGCCCACGTCCAGCAGCGTCTGCAGCTTGCGGGCTATTGTTGGAACGTCCTTGAAGTACGCCGCAGCATCCTCCACCGTCAGCTCCAGAATCTGCGCAATGTTCTTGCCCTTCCACAGCACTTCCAGCGTTTCGCGGTTGTAGCGCTGGCCGTGGCAAATGTCGCAGGGCACGTACACGTCAGGCAGAAAGTGCATCTCCACCTTCACCACGCCGTCGCCCTGGCAGGCCTCGCAGCGGCCACCGCCGGAGGATTGCGACACGTTGAAGCTGAAGCGTCCCGGGCCGTAGCCGCGCTCTTTGGCGGTGTTGGTCTCGGCCATCAGCTCGCGGATCGGCGTGAACAGGCCGGTGTAAGTCGCAGGGTTGCTGCGCGGCGTGCGGCCGATGGGGCTCTGGTCTACGTTGATGACCTTGTCGAAGTACTCGATGCCCACGATCTCCTCGTGCTCGGCCGGTTCCTCGTGCGCGCGGTGAATCTGCCGCGCCACGGCGGCATACAGCGTGTCGTTGACCAGCGTGCTCTTGCCCGAGCCCGACACGCCTGTGACGCAGGTGAGCAGCCCCACCGGGAAGTCCACCGTCACGCCCTTCAAATTGTTGCCGGTGGCACCCACCACGCGCAGCGCCTGCACGGCGCCCTGGCGTGCGTGGTGTTCGGCCATGCGTTCGGCGCGGCGCTTGCTGGCCTCGGTTTGTGGAAAGCGCGATTTGGCTTTGGTCTCGACGACCGGCGCGGGCTGGTCCAGCACGGGCAGCCACGGTGTGCGACGCTTTGGCACGGCAATCGTGCGCGTGCCCGACAGGTACTGGCCGGTGAGCGACTGTGCATTGGCGCGCACCTCGTCGTAGGTGCCCTGCGCCATCACCCGCCCGCCGTGCACGCCCGCGCCAGGGCCCATGTCGATCACATGGTCGGCGGCGCGCATCATGTCTTCGTCGTGCTCCACCACGATCACGCTGTTGCCGATGTCGCGCAGGTGCTGCAGCGTGGCGATCAGCCGGTCGTTATCGCGCTGGTGCAGGCCGATGCTGGGCTCGTCCAGCACATACATCACGCCCGTCAGGCCCGAGCCGATTTGCGATGCCAGGCGAATGCGCTGCGCCTCGCCGCCCGAGAGCGTTTCGGCGCTGCGGTCCAGGCTCAGGTAGCTCAGGCCCACGTCGTTCAAAAACTGCAATCGCGTGGCGATCTCGCGCACCACCTTGTCGGCAATCTCGGCCTTGGCGCCGGTGAGCTTCAGCGCGTGGAACCACGCGTGCGCATCGCTCAGCGTGGCGTGGCTCACTTCATAGATGGCGCGGGCCTGTTCGCCTTCGCCCACCTTCACATGGCGCGCCTCACGGCGCAGGCGCACGCCGTGGCATTCGGGGCAGGGCTGGGTGCTGCGAAAGCGCGCCAGGTCCTCGCGCACCACCGCCGAATCCGTCTCGCGGTAACGGCGGGCCATGTTGGGGATGATGCCTTCGAAGGGGTGCTTCTTGATGACGGTTTTGCCCTTCTGGGCGCCACTGTCGAGGATGTAGCTGAAGGCAATCTCTTCGTCGCCCGAGCCATGCAGGATGGCGTGCTGCACCGGCGCAGGCAGCGATTCAAACGGCGTTTCAATGTCAAACGCGTAGTGCTTGGCCAGGCTCTCCAGCATCGCAAAGTAGTAGCCGTTGCGCCGGTCCCACCCCTTGATGGCGCCGCTGGCCAGGCTGAGCGTGGGGAAGGCCACCACGCGCGCCGGGTCGAACACCTCACGCTGGCCAATGCCGTCGCACGCCGGGCAGGCACCCATGGGCGAGTTGAAGGAGAACAGGCGCGGCTCCAGCTCGGCCAGCGAATAGCTGCACACCGGGCACGCGAACTTGCTGCTGAACAGGTGCTCCTGCCCCGTGTCCATCTCCAGCGCCAGCACGCGGCCATTGCCTTCGTGGCCGCCGACACCTGACCCGATACGCAGGGCCGCTTCGATGCTCTCGGCCAGGCGCTGCTGCAGGTCGGCCCGCACCTTCACGCGGTCAATCACCACGTCGATGTCGTGCTTCTCGGTCTTCTTGAGCTGCGGCAGGTTCTCGTGTTCGTAAATCTGCCCGTCCACCCGAAAGCGGATGTAGCCCAGCGCCTGCATCTGTGCAAACAGCTCGGTGAACTCGCCCTTCTTCTCGCGCGCCACGGGGGCCAGCAGCATGAGGCGGGTGTCTTCGGGCAGTGCCAGCACGGCATCCACCATCTGGCTCACCGTCTGCGCCGCCAGCGGCAGGCCGTGGTCCGGGCAAAACGGCGTGCCTGCGCGGGCGTACAGCAGGCGCAGGTAGTCGTGAATCTCGGTCACCGTGCCCACGGTGGAGCGCGGGTTGTGGCTGGTCGCCTTCTGCTCGATGCTGATGGCGGGCGCCAGGCCCTCAATCAGATCCACATCGGGCTTGTCCAGCCGCCCCAGAAACTGCCGCGCATAGGCCGACAGGCTCTCCACATACCGCCGCTGCCCCTCGGCATACAGCGTGTCAAACGCCAGACTGGACTTGCCCGACCCCGACAACCCCGTGATCACCACCAGCTGGTTGCGCGGAATGTCCAGGTCGATGTTCTTGAGGTTGTGCGTGCGCGCGCCACGGATGCTGATGCGCTGCTCGCGCAGGGCGCGGGCGAGGTAGGTGCCGTCAGCGGGCGATGTGGGGGCAGAAGAGTCGGTCACGGGCGGCAAGTCGCAGAGGGCAAGAAAACCCACCATGATAGGCCAGCCGCTTTTTCCCTGCGGGGGTGTCTGCCTGGGCTTTTCGGGGGCTGGGCAGTTCGTGGCGGTCAGTGTCTCTGGCGGGCTTTCAGCGCTGCCTGTGCCAATCGGTGAAAATCCTGCTTTGCATCACTAGGCCACAGTGCACACCGTGCCGGATTCTTCTTCCTCCCTGCCCCACGCGGCTGCAACCCGCCCCGCACCCCCCGCAGAGCGCATGACCGCGCTGGAGCGCCGCTCCAGCGTGAGCTTGGCGCTGATTTTTGCCTTGCGCATGCTGGGCTTGTTCCTGGTGCTACCCGTTTTTGCGCTGGAGGCCCGCAAGTACCCTGGCGGTGACGACCCCGCGCTGGTCGGGCTGGCCATGGGCATTTATGGCCTGACGCAGGCGGTGCTGCAGTTGCCGCTGGGCATGGCGTCTGACCGCTTTGGCCGCAAGCGCGTGATTGTGCTGGGCCTGCTGGTGTTTGCCGCAGGCAGCCTGCTGGCCGCGCTGGCGGATTCGCTCACCGGTCTGCTGCTGGGCCGTGCGCTGCAAGGCGCTGGTGCGGTGTCTGCCGCCGTGACGGCGCTGCTGGCCGACCAGACGCGCGATGCCGTGCGCACCAAGGCCATGGCGCTGGTGGGCGGCAGCATTGGGCTGATGTTTGCGGTGGCCCTGGTGGCCGCGCCGGTGCTGACGGCGGCGCTGGGTTTGTCGGGCCTGTTTGGCCTGACCTGTGCGCTGGCCCTGGCGGGCGTGGCCGTGGTGCTGTGGTGGGTGCCGCCTGAACCTGCGGAACTGAAAAACGCGCCCCGTGGCCGCCTGGCCGACGTGTGGGCGCACCCTGATTTGCTGCGCTTGAACCTGGGCGTGTTCGTGCTGCACACCGTGCAGCTGTCGATGTGGGTGGCCGTGCCAGCCATGCTGGTGCAGGCCGGGCTGGGCAAGGACCAGCACTGGCAGGTGTACCTGCCGGCTGTGGTGCTGTCGTTCGTGGCCATGGGCGGCCTGTTTGCACTAGAGCGCCGGGGTCGCTTGCGCGCTGCCCTGCTGGGCGCCATTGGCCTGGTGCTGGCGGTGCAGGCCGGGCTGGGGGTGTTGTCTGCCAGCGGTGCCGTGCCATCGCTGTGGGTGCTGGGGCCGCTGCTGTTTGTGTTCTTTTGCGGATTCAACGCGCTGGAGGCCAGCCAGCCCAGCCTGGTGTCGCGCATGGCGCCGCCCCAGGTGCGGGGCGCGGCGCTGGGCAGCTACAACACGCTGCAGTCGCTGGGCCTGTTTGCTGGCGGAGCACTGGGGGGCGCGCTGGTGAAATGGTCGGGCCCCGTGGGCTTGTTTGCCGCCACCACTGCGCTCATGGCACTGTGGCTGGCCGCGTCCTGGAAGCTGCGCCCCGTGGGGCGCAACGAGGCTGGCGCCGGGCACTGAAAACCCGCCCGAGGGCGCGTTACCAACACAGCCCCTGGGGGCTGCGCCGGGCCTGCCGCCAGCGGGCCGGTTGCGGCACAATGGCGGCTTTCTTCCATCTGGCGCACGGAAATTTCTTCAAATCCGGCGCTTTTTCATTGCAAGGTACAGCTATGGCATCCATCAATAAAGTCATCATCGTCGGTAACCTGGGCCGAGACCCCGAAATGCGCACGTTTCCCAGCGGCGATCAAGTGGCCAACGTGACGATTGCCACCACCGACAAGTGGAAAGACAAGCAAACTGGCGAAATGCGCGAAGCCACCGAATGGCACCGCGTGGTCTTCAACGGCCGCCTCGCCGAAATCGTGGGCCAGTACCTGCGCAAGGGCTCGCAGGTGTACGTGGAAGGCAGCCTGCGCACCCGCAAGTGGACCGACCAGGCCGGCGTCGAGAAATACAGCACCGAAATCCGCGCCGACCAGATGCAGATGCTTGGCGGCCGCCAGGGCATGGGTGGTCCGCAAGGTGGCGGCCATGACGACGGCGGTTACGGTGGCGGTGAAGAGCAGGCCCCGCGCCGTGCCCCCCCACCGCGCGCGCCGATGGCGGCGCCCGCCCCGCGCCCGGTGCCCCAGGCCCCGGCACCCGCGCCCCGTGCGGCTTCGGGGTTTGACGATATGGACGACGACATTCCGTTCTAAAAGCTTTTTTCAATCAATTACCGGGTGGGTATAGCGGTAATTTGGAACCATCCCGCCCGGTCCCGGGTTTTTTTGATATTCACTGCCTGTCATGCCTTTGTCCCCTCTTATCCGCTTTTCCCGCTCCATCCCCTTGGTTGCGCTTTCTTTTGCTGCGGTGCTTGCTGGTTGTGGCGGTAGCGGTGGTGACCCTGGAGGAAGCACAGGAGAGGGCGGAGCTTCCTCCGCCGTGCAGCAATACCCCGCTGGCATCTGGGAAGGCACGGTGGGTTCAGGCACCAGCCAGCGCACGATGGTGGGTTTCATTGAGGCCGGTGAGGACGGCAAGGGCGGCGACTTTTACCTGGCCCGTGGGGCAGCGGGCGCGGGGGGGTACGACGCGATTTTTGGGCTGCTGCGTACCAACTTGACGGCCGTCGTCGCCTCCGGCGTGACGTATTTCTCCTCGCAGGATGGCAAGTTCGCCCCGAACCTGACGCTGCGCGGCACGGCTGCGCCCAATCCAGCCACGGGCAAGATAGCGACCATCAACGGTAACTATTCCAACCCCGCAGGCACGGCGGCCGCCACCGGGGGCTCCACATCGTTCAAACTCAACTACAGCAAGCTCAACGACTATCAGGCCAGCGCGCAGCTGATCGAAGGCACCTACCGGGGCACAGGTGTGTTCGGTGGCAATTGGGTGATCACGGTGTCGGCACGCGGGGCGCTGTCGGGCCGCATGGGCGGTTGCACCGTCCAGGGCTCCATCGCGCCGCGCTCGCAGGATTCTGCGGCGTATGCGGTCACGATGAATCTTTCGGGCGATGAGTCTTCCTGCGGTTCGCGGGGCACGCAGCAGTCGGGACTGGCAGTGTTGCGCTTCGACACGAGCAACCTGCCCAATGGCATCTGGGTCTTCACACGCAACTCCATCGGGCCGAACAATACGTTCGTGCTCAACGGCTTGGCCGATCCGCGCCAACCCTCGATTCCCTCGACCACGCCGCTGTCGGCCGCCGGCAACTGGGCGGGTACCTTGACCCTTCCCCCCGGTGTGAGCGGCGACCCCGACATACACGGCATGCTGCTGCCGGATGGCGGCTTCTTTTTCTACACCAACAGCAGCTTCAACCATAACGTGCTCCATGGGCGGTTCATCCGCTATGGCAACGATATCACCACCAACCGTTTCGTGACAGCCAACGACAGCGTGTTCTTTGACCGCTTGACCGTCGGCACGGTTGGCGGCAAGGGGGGCTACATTGACGGTGTGCTGGTCGATGCCACGCTGGAAAGCGCTGGTAACAACGCCATGGCAAGCCGCCTGACCGGCACCTACAACTACGCAAGCCAGCCGGGTGGCTACCCGACGCGGTTCACAATGCAGCCCGACCCCCTCTACGCCCTGCCCGCGGGCAAGCAGCCCAACGTCAACGCGATCGTGGGCACCTACCGCATGGCGGGCAGTAGCTTTGGCGGGCACCAGGTCGACATCGACATCGCGGCGGACGGCTCCATCACGGGAGCCACGAGCAACGAATGCGTCATTGTGGGCAAGCTGCTTGGCGACCTGGGAACCAATCACAACCTGTACCGCGTGGAGGCCTTTGGTTTCTTGAACAGCCCCACGACGCCAGACAACTTCATCGGCTGCGAACTGTCCTCTGGCCCGTCTCAGTCGGGGTCTGCGTCAGCACTGTTTGACAACCAGGGCAATGTGATCGGCCTGCGCATCCTGACTGCTGGCCTGTCCCAGGGCGGGCAACGCTCGCACACCGTGTTCGTGGGCAGCAAGCGCTAGGCTCCATTGGGATTTTGGATGAAATAAGGCTCCAGCGCTTTTGTATCCAGCGCTGGATGCTTCTATTTTGATAGTGAATATGCCGGATGCAGCCGGGAATCAATTGCCAGACGATCAGCCGGGCAAGGCGCGCCACTCGGCTCGTTCTGCCGCTGTGGCTGGCGGCTGGAGCGTGCGCTCGGGGATTTCCCAGATAACGAGGCGCGGTGGCGTCTCCCGCCAGTCAGGGGCTTGAAAGTAGGCGGCGGCACCTCCCGAAAAATTGCCACCGTCGCGCCCAAAGTGAGCCACCGGAGTGTGCAGCGCCTGGGCAAGATAGCCCGCGAAACCCGAGGTGCGCGAAAACGATGTTCCTATCAGCACTGTGCGCGGGAGTTTGGCGTCGCCGAACAGGTCATCTTCTTCGGCTGCGCTGCGGGGTGTGAAGCGCGCACTGCGCGCGGTCTCGGGAGCTGGTTGCCAGCGTGCGGGCAAGCCCTCGATTCCGGCGAGCCGCACCAGGTCGCCAGGCCGCACTGCTGGCGCCTCACGCACGGCGTCATATTCCTGCACGGGCTCCGGGCTCCAACCGGACGCTTGTGCCGCCAGCGCCACCGCCTGCGCCGCACGCTGCGCACCGTCCTCGGTCCAGTGGGTATCGGTGCGAAAGAACGCCTCTTCGCCACGGGTTTGCATCGCTTCCAGGACTGTTTCGAGGTCGAGCACCGGCACGCCACTGTCCTGTAGCAAGGTGATCCACGCAGCCACCCGCCCTTGCAAGGCGGTGCTGCGTTGCAGGCCGCACAGATGGTCATGCGCGATGCGGCTTTTGTCGGGCACCACCGCAACCAGCAGGCGGATGCCGTCGCGCTGCAGCGCCCGATGGACTTGCGCAACCATTGCGGCGCGCTGGGCCATGTTGCCCGCCGCGCCTTCGTGCGGCGCCAGTTCTTCTGCCAGGAACAGCCAATCTGGACAGCCCTGGCGAACCTGAGGGCCCAGGTCGTTCAGCAGCAGCCAGTTGGCGGCGCGGGCTGCATCTGCTGCCACGCGCGGTTGCGGCGCACGGGCCAGTGCGTCAGCGATGCTCCGCATGGTCTGTCCATTGAGAAAACCCGAAGCGGTCACGGGTCCGCTCCACAACGCCAGCCGGCCCGTGCCCACGGCATGTAGTGTGCTCGCCAGACCCGCAACCAGCAGCATCGCCAGCGATACGGCAGGCAACGCTGCGGCAATTCGGGTCAAGGGGGACTCGGAGGTGGGACGGGTCATTTCAGAACTGGAAATACAGGAAGGGAACGGCGCCCCGGCTCGCAATGAGCGCGAATGACAGCAGGAAGGCCGGTATCGGCCACAGCGCAATCACGGCTGCAAGCCGGGTTCCGGCATGGCGCGTCTCCCAGTGGGGACGGAACGCGGGCAGGATAACGCAAACGACTCCCACGACGGCGGCGACGGCATGGCCCGGGCGCAGCAGGGCGTGCAGCGTGTCTCCCATCGCCAATCCATGAAGCCCGAACTGGCCGGCATACATGCGCAACGCGGCCTGCATGTCAGGGGCGCGGAACAGAGTCCAGGCCAGCATGACGAAAAGCAGCGTCAGCAACCGCGACAGGCCGGGCGGCACCGGCAAACGCTGCGGCCAAGCCCGCGCCAGGCACAGTGCCATTCCGTGCGCCAGGCCCCAGAGCAGGAAGTTCCAGCTATCGCTGCCATGCCACAGACCAGCGATCGCCATGGTCAGCAGCAGGTTGCGGTAAGTTGCGAACGTGCCGCCGCGATTGCCGCCCATCGGGATGTAAAGGTAGTCGCGAATCCAGCTCGACAGGGACAGGTGCCAGCGCCGCCAGAAGTCCTGGATGCTGCGCGCCAGATAGGGGTGGTTGAAGTTTTCCGGGAAATGGAAGCCGAGCATCTGGCCGATGCCGATGGCCATCGCGCTGTAGCCGGCGAAGTCGAAGAACAGTTGCAGCGTGTAGGCGCCGCAGCCAATCCAGGCGTCAGCCAGCGAGGGCGCGGACTGCGCGAACACCGCATCGGCCACCGGCGCCAGCGAGTCCGCCACGAGCACCTTCATGCTCATGCCGACCATGAAGCGGCGCGAGCCTGCGGAGAAGCCCGCCCAGTCGAAGCGCCGCTGCGTGATCTCGTGCTGAACCCACTCATAGCGGATGATAGGCCCGGCGATCAGCTGGCCGAACATCGCCTTGTAGGCCGCGAAGTCGATGAAGCTGCGTTGCGCCTTGACGGTTCCGCGCCAGACATCCACCAGGTACGAGATGGCCTGCAGCACTATGAACGACAGCCCGATCGGCAGCACCACGCGTTCCCAGGGCAGCGGATCGGCGCCAACCCTGCCCAATACACCGTTGACGGTTTCTGCCAGGATGTTCGCGTATTTGAACCAGCACAGCGTGCCTGCCAGCACGGTGATCATAAAGGCAAGCAGGATGCGCTTGCGGCGCACGGGCGTGGCGGGAGCGTCCAATACCACGCCACCTATCCAAGTCAACCAGGTCAAACCGATGAACATCAGCAGGAAGATCGGGCTCCACCACCCATAGAACACCCAGCTGGCACCCAGAAGTACCGTATTGCGGGCGTTGTACGGACTGACTGCATACGCGATCAGAAACAGCGGAAAGAACAGCAGCAGGAATTCGAGAGACGCGAAAACCATGGGCTACCTGAACTATCGGGCCACGGTGTCGGCCGCAAAGACCACGCGCGGCGCACCGCCCGCGGCGGGCATCAGCAGCACGCTGTAGCGTTGCCCCGCCTCCAGCTGCCCCAGATCGACCACGCCGCCCACCGGCTTGCCGCCGCAGGTGGCCTGCACCGTGAGCTTGACCGGGTTGATCTGGCGGCGCTGGAGCTGCTCCAGGGCCACGCCGGAAAACAGCGCCACCCCTTTGCCTGCAGTCTGCAGACCGGCAGGCGCGCACGCTTTATCCAGGCTCGCAAAACCCAGCGAAGCGCGTAGCGCACTGAAATCGTCTGGCACCTCTGTGAGCACGGTCACTGTGAATGGCTTGCCCGCGCCCGCGGGCTTGGCCACCACGGTTGAAAAGGCGCCCGGGGCGGTTTTTACAGCTACGCCCGCTCGCTGGCCCCGCGCCTCGAAAGCGCCCTTGATGACCGTGTCCGGCCGCACCGGCAGAAAGTCCCCGAGAGGCTTGCTGGTTGGCAAAGACAACCTGGCGCGGCCGCCTTCGGGCACGACCTCCACCGCATGATCCAGCCCGTTGACGAAGCGCACGAACGCGGAGTCCTGCGCGGGGCCGGTTTCATAGAGCATGGGGCCTGCCGCCTGCGCGGAAACGGCCGTGCACGTCATCAGTGTGGGCACAATGTATTGAGACAATGGTTTCATTGGCGTGGCTCGCATCACGGAATTCACGCCGCGTCACTTTTTCACTGCAGGAGAGGTCGCGATGGCCTTGGCGATGGCCTTACCCCACTCTTTGTAGCCCGTCGGCGTGAAATGCTGCCCGTCGATCGTGCGCCACTGGCCGGGCTTGGAGAAATCCAGCGAATTCACATAGGTGCAGGGCGCCACGTTGTTGGCCAGGAATTCCGACGTTTCGCGCACGCGATCGAAGGTTTTGCCGAACTTGCCTCCCTCGCTGCCCCATGCCGGCCCAACCCAGGCGCACTTGACGCCGGTGGCGCCAATCTCCTTGGTCAACGCCGTGACCTGCTGCCAGGCCCATGCACGGGGAAAGGTGGGTTGCTTGTAGCCCCCAATCGTGTCGCCCATGATGACCACCACGAGATTGGGCTTTTCCGACTGGATCAACTGCTTGACCGGTTTGGTCTTGGCGCTGGCCTCGGTGTAGGTGATGGTGCCTTTGTCAATGCGCTCGGCCCCGCCGCAATCGCCTGCCTTGGTCGTCACCCAGTCAGCGGGCGTGGAACCGCACACCCCGATGGTGTGAACCTTGGCTCCCAGGCCCAGAAGCTCGTCGTGAAGGGTTCCCAGGAGGTAGTTTTGATCACGCAAGTGACTGTCGCCAATGACGAGAATGCTGAGACCGGCAAGTGTTGCAAACATTGGAAACGTCCTTTCAGTTAGATAAAAGATTTGTGGAAGAAGTATGCGCTAGCGTGCGGGAACACTGCCGCGCTTCGCCCACGTGGCGAAGGGGTTGTCGGCGGGAATGCCGGTCACGGCAGTGCTGCCGGGCGCGGAGTGCAGCGGCGCGGGTACCTTCGGTCCGCCCGTCAGTTGCTGCTGCAGCCTGGCCTCGGCCTGGCGCAGCAAGGGCAGGGCTTTGCTGTCTCGACCTTGCCGTCGGTAGATGTTCCCCAGTGCGGCAAGAGTTTGTGGGTCGTCTGGAGCGATCTGGAGTGCGCGCTGGAACAGGCGCTCCGCCGTGCCGAGGTCGCCAGCGGCGGATGCGGCGCCCCCGGCGGCGCGCAGGGTGTCGAGGTCATTGGGCGAGCGGGACAGGATGCGCTCATACAGCCGCACAGCTTCGCCCTGGTTGCCTGCATCCACGTACATGCGCGCCAGCGCGCCAAGCACCAGCGGATCGTTGGGCATGGCGGCTAGCAACGGGCGCAAGGCTTCATAGGCCAGTGCCAGCTCGCCTCGCTGCCGCAGTGCCTCCGCCTGGCGCAGCCCATGCCCGCGCTGCAAGTCCTCGTGCTGTCGGCGCTGCGCGGCATCCAGGGGCATGGCGCGCAGGCTTTGCATGGCGTTGGCAAAGTCGGCGTCGGAGCCGCCAAGCCGCAGCAGCAGGCCCGCATACTGCAGCAGCAGCCCCGCCGAAGGCTGGCGCTCGCGGGCCAGCGCCTCGCGCAGCAGGGCCCTGGCGCGGACGGAATCGCCGACGTCGGCATAGACGGCCGCAATGGCGCTGACCGATCCGGCGTCTGCTCCGGCCAGATCCACCAACGGTGCGAGCATGGCCCGTGCCTGAGTCTGTTCGCCGCGCTGTGCCAGCGCCTGCGCCTGCGCCAGGCCCGCCTGCAGCGAGGCGCGCGCCTGCAGCGCCTTCATGTCGCTCGTGCGGCTGGCCTTCGGAATGCGGTCAGCCAATTCCAGCGCGCCTGCCCAGTCCTGCTGCTCTGCGCGTACCAGCGCGGCCACGTAGAGTGCTTCTGGCTGCGGCTCTCCGGCGAGCAAGGCATCCGTCACCTCGACGGCTTCGGCGTGCCGATCCATCCGCTGGAGCAGCCGGGCAAGTTCAAGCCGCAGCCACGGATCATTGGGGCTTTGGCTCACAGCATCCTCGAAATAGCTCCGGGCTTCGTCCAGATCGCCGCGGCTGTCCGCCTCGCGGCCCTGGGCAATGCTGCGCTCGGCGCGCAGGCGGCCCACGTCGATGCGTTCGCGCAGCTCGGGGCTCAGGCTGTCGATGAGATCCAGGGCTTCACCACCGCGGTTCGTGGATGCCAGAACCCCCACCAAGCCTTGCAGGGCCGGAAGGTTGCCGGGCTCGCGCGCCAGAACGTTTCTGTAGGCGCGCTCCGCATCCTGGGGGCTTTGCAGATCCACATAGGCGCGCCCCAGTTCGAGGGCCGCTGTCGGTTCGCGTGCATCGATCTGTAGGGCCTGCTCCAGCAGCTTGGCCGCGTCGTCCAGGCGATCTTCCTGCCGGGCGGTGCGCGCCTTGTCCACGAGATCCCAGTAGCTTGCGCTGTCGAGAGCCTGCTTCCATTGGGAGGCGTCGCCCAGCGCCGATGCCTGGCCCAGCAAATCGCGGGCCTGGGCATATTCCTCCTGCCGAAGCTTCACCAGCCCCAGTCCGCCCAATACGCTGGCATTGCGAGGACGCAGGCGCAGCGCCGCAGAAAATGCGCGCTCTGCGGCGGGCAAGTCGGCCTTTTGCAGGGCATCAAATCCTGTCTTGACATGTCCATCGAACGGATCGACGCGCACGGGCGCGGGCCTGGCATTCGATGCCGTGCCCGTCGATGCCGTGCGTTTGGCCCGGTATTGCTGGCGAATCTCATCATCGTCGGGATTCGCCTTGAGGTACTCCTCGAAATACTGCGAGGTTGACGGCGGCGGCGGCGCACCGAGCCAGGTCAGGACTTGTCGCCACTGTTCCGTTGCCACGCCTCCAATGTCTGGCCGACGAGAAAGCGTGACGAGCGCGCGCAAGCCTTGCATGCGGGTTCCATCGCGCAGTACCCGGAGGTTTGCAAGGGCCAGTTGAATCTGCGGATCGTTCGGCGATCTGGCGCGCAAGCGCTCAAGTCCTGCCACCGCTTCTGTCCAGCCATTTGTTGAATACCCCAGGGCAGTGTAGTACTCCACGCCAAGGTTTCCCTGCGGCGCGCGGCCATTGAACAGTTGTTTGTAAAGTTTGACCGCTTCATCGGGGTTGTCCTGGCGCAGCAAAATGCGCGCTTGGTTCAGAAGGGCGGACGGCCCATCGCCCATCAGTGCAATGTCCTGCTCAAGCAATGCAATATCAGGGTGGTCTGGGTGCAATTGCTTGATCTGCGCAAGATACGACTGCGCTTTCGCCACCTGCTGGGCCTGGACTGCCAGTTGACCCAGCCCCAAAAGCGCATCGGCACTTCCCGGCCTGGCTAGGAGCAGCTTGTTCCATGCTTGCGTAGCGCGCGCGGAGTCGCGCTGCTGCCAATACTGGCCTTGCTCAATCAGTTGGCGTTCGGCGGCGGACTCGGCGACGGCGCTGGTGCTGGCGGCGGCCAGCAGGGCCGCAATGGCCGCGCCAATCAGGAGGTGCTTGCTTTGCATTCGCTGGCCCATCGGGGCGCAAGTTCGCCCGTGCGAGTAAAACGGTAACGCCGGTCAGCCCAACCCATCCCGAACAGGCTCAGGACGATGTCGTAGTACGGCGGTTGCTGGGTGGCGGTGGCCCGCTCGGCCAGCACGCGCGCCAGCTCCTGCTCCACGCGCTGGCGCTGCGCCTGCACGCGCGGCCCGGGGGCTGCCGCGGTTTCAAGATAAGGCAGCATGGCGGCGTAAAAGCCGAATGGCGCGGCGCCCTTGGCTTCGCCGCTGGCGGTGTTCACCGATTCGGGCAGTGCGCCGGTGCGCGCAAGAATGGCTTCCAGCCCCCGCAAGGATTTCATCATGGGCGCCGCCAGCGGGTCGTTGCGCGGCGTCATGCCCGCCCAGAGGTAGGTGCGGATGGCGTCGTAGCTGCCGGTGCTGCCCTTTTCCGGGTGCGCGGTGAAAGCCCAGGCGCCCTGGGTATCCATGGCGTAGGCAATCCAGTCGGGCGCCAGTCCGTGGGCGCCGGCCGAGCGTTGCACCAGGGTGGCCGTATTGGCCGCAATCCGGCTCCATGGCCCCCGGGGCGACAGTGCAGCCAGCCGCCGCAGCACGGGCATGGGCAGGTAGCTTGGGTTGAACTGCCAGTGCAGCCCCCCGTCCCGCATGAATCCGGCGGCACCCGGCAGCAGCATGGTGCCGAACTCCGGCACCTCCGAGACCTCCTGGCTTTCGATGGCCGCCAGCAACATGCGTGCATCGCGGGCATAGCCGGGCTGGTTCCACAGGCGCGCGGCCTCGGCCAGCGCATAGACGAACCACAGGTCGGCATCGGATGCGGAATTTCCGTCCAGTACGCGCCAGCTGCCATCAGGCGCCCGCCCCCACCACCACGCTGGCAAGCGCCCTCTCAAGGTGCCGCCAAACAGGTTGTCAATGCTCCAGCGCCATAGCGACTCGAACCGAGCGCGGTCGTTGGCCAGCAGCGCGAAAAACATCCCGTAGGACTGCCCTTCGGAAGAGCTGTGCCTCTGTGGCGTGCTCGCGTCGAGCACGCGCCCATCGGGCTGGATAAACCGGGTGGTGAATGCACGCCACAGCGGCCAGGCATCTGGCGCGCAGTCAGATTTCGCCCCAGCGCTCTTCACCCCCAGCATAGCGACCGCCATTCCCCCCAGGCACAGCCGACGGCGGTTGCCAGAGACCAGCGAGCCAGTTGCAATGGCGCTGTCATTCATAATCATAAGGCGAGCGTAGGGGTGTCAAAGGCAGGCCCAATGGCTTGTTGAAAGGCTCGAAGGCATACCGCAGATAGACGCCGCCATTGTATTGCCGGAAGTTGCGCGCATTGTCGAATCCGAGATGCCCACCCAGCCACAGTTGGGGCTGCAGCTGGTATTCCACCGCACCGCTAAACCCATAACCCACGCCGGTTTTGCGCTGCCCACTGTACACGGCAAGCTCCTTGCTGCTCGTCATCCCAGTGGCCTCGGCGTCGGTCGCAGCCTGCACGGCCGCCGCCTGGCGCGATGCGCTTGCTGGGAAGAACGGCGCATCATCCTCGCGGATGTATTGCATCCCGATGTTCCCTTTGAGGTGGTAGCGCAGCCGTCCCGCGCGTGCCTGCCATTCCACCGGAAGCGCCACGGCAACAAACTCCTGGGGGCTGAAGTAGCCGCCATGCCCGAACGTGAAGTAGCGCAGGTTCTTGTCGTACTTGATTGCAGTCAGTGATACGCCCCCCGTCAGGCTGCGATCAGCGTCGCGCACAAAGTGCTGGTACACCCCGCCACCCAACTCGGCTTTGGTGTTGGAAACGACATAAGAGCCCGTCAAGCGGTGCATCGCACCGTAGCCGTAGACACCGATATTTCCGTCGTCCCACGTCAAACCAACACGCCCGCCGGAAGCCGACACACCGCCCCAGGCAACGCCCGAGCGCTTATCGCGCGCCCCGGCGAAGGAAAGCAGGCTGTCGCGGACCGGGCGGCGCGAGAGTCCAAGGTTGAGAGAAAACTCCTCACCCAGGGGCTGCCGCAAGCTGACGCCTGCATTGAAGTCTGTCTTGCCGAAACCCAAGGGGGTTGAGCCAATGTCCGCCTGCCAGTTGCGCGCTTGATAAGCCACACCGACGCCCAAACCGGCATCGTTCTGCGATCCTGCGGAGGTGGTGGTGTCTGCCAGCGCGCCAACCGGACCCCCTCCGAAGCGGCTCAGTACGTCATAGGTCGTCGCAGGAGTTCCGGCATTGAGCAGCACGGGTGTCAAGCGTAGCGACAGCTTACCGTCGCCAAAGCCAAACTTCATTTCCATGGGCACCTCGGTGGCCGTCAATCGGCTCATGCCGCTTTCGCCCTGGCGCGAACGCACCACCGTGCCGACCGAAAATTCGGGGGTACGGCTTTGCTCGATATCACGGATATCTGCTCGCAACTCCGCAACCTGGGCCTGCAGGGAGCCTGGCGTTGGGGCTGCCTGTACCACTCTCGCCCCCGCTGCTGCTTCCGTTGCACCGGGCGGGGACGTGGGTGTAGGCGTCACCGACCATGGCGAGACAATGGGCGCCACGGCAGGCGCCGCTGCAGACGCAGCGTACGGCTCCAAAGCCACTACGGCAGCAGCAGGCCCGGAAGGTTGCAGCGCGGGCACTGCGCCGCCCTGCGGCAATGGTTGCCCAAGGGGCTGCGGCGCCATCGAAAGCACGGGCGCCGATGCAGGCATTGACGACCTGCCCGAGCGGTTGCCTGGCAGTAGCGCCTCCTTTTCCAATGCTGCCAGTTGCGTACGTATCTCCCGGTCATCAGGCCGCAGCCGCAGGTAGGCCTGAAAAAGGGGCGCGGAAGTGGCATCCGCTTCCACCCAAGCCAATGCCTGGCGCCAGCTTTCCAGTGCAGCAGCGCCTACGTTGCGGTCTTTCGCGATTTGCAGGAGTTGCAGAATACCCTCTCGCCGGGTGGCATCGCAGTAGATGAGGTATTGCGCCAGCGTCAGCCGCGCTTGGGAACTCGCAGGAGACTCCAGCACACGCTGCTCCAGGCTTTGGCGCACCTCCTGCCAGGAGGGCCCGCCCGATGGTGCGGCGGTCTGGCAGCCGGTCTGCGTCCAGGCAGACGAGGCAACGGTGCAAAGGGCACCGAAGAGAATGGATTGGCGGCGTAAGGTCATGGCAACAGCGGGTTCCGTTCTCAGGCTTGCGTCTTGAGCCGTGCGTGGGCGCGGGCACGCAAAACGATGTAAAGCAAGAGGCCAATGAGGGCCGCTGCCACCACACCCAGCACGACCAGCGCCAAGGGATGGCGCGACAGCCACCACTGCACGCGCGTTACAGGGCCAAGACTGCCGACATAGTAAGTCTGCTCAGCCACCAGGCTGTTGACTTGCTTCTCACGCACGACCGCCGTGCTGCCCTGGATGTGCCTGAGCAAGTCGGGCGTGAGCAAGGCGTTAACGGCCTGCTCCAGCCCTGAGGGTTGGCTGCTGGCGAGCAACACTACGCTGCGGCCACTCTTGAGCGGTGACTCGAAGCCCGCGATCACTGCGTCGGTGCTGGCGCTGGTGAACGTGATTTCGCTGCGGCTGGGTTTGACGCGATCGCGCTGGTCGGGGTCCCACCAGTTCAGCAGGCGCGATGCGTAGTCCGACAGGCGAAAGCCCTTGGCGTTGGGCGTTAGGCTGAATGGCAGGTACTTGGCCCACTGTTCGAGCAGCGGTGACTTGGCACCGTTGCTGGCGATGACGAGCAAATCCTTGTCGCTGAGTGCATTGAGCTGGCTGCCACCCAAATCCACGGTGACGGCATGCGCAGGGTAGCCGGTCACATTGCCCATCAGCCCCATCAGGGAAAGGTAGGCTGCATAGTCGGCGACTTCGGGCTGGGCGGGCAGAACGACGGCGGTCTCAGACAAATCGGCCAGCCGGCTGAACGGAAAGCCGCTGTTGCCAAAAGCAGCAAGGTCGGGCATTGCCAGGAAATGCGAGAAGCCCGTGATGTCGATGGTGGAGTCGGGCTCCACAGTGCCGCGCACGTTGTCTAGGAGCACATCCTTGCAGGTGCCCTCCTTCTTGATTTCGTAGTGGTAGTGCAACTGCAACTGGCTGCGTGATGGCAGCTTGAACAGTGGTATGTGAAAGAGCTCCTCGGCAGGTAGCAGGTCGCTGGCGGGCGTCACCTTATTGAGCATGCCTTCCAACCGCGTTGGTGGGCTGTGGTCCATGGCGCGCAGCGGCAGCGAACGCAGGAACTGCTCGTTGACGTTGACGTTCAGCGTGGATTTATCGGTTTCAGGCCGGGCCGTATACCGGTATTTCATGTGCACGGGAATGCCTTGCTTGCGCCAGCCAAACAGATCCGGCGGCACCTGGAAATTCACCCGAATCAGATCGGGATAGTAGCCCGATACCCTGAGCTTCTCCGCATCCTCCAATTCGCCGAACTTGACGGCACGGCTCGTAGAGAGCCAGTTGGGAGCGTCGTAGGGCTTGCGTGGCGAAATTTGTTTGAAATCGGTGATCGTCGCCGAAGGGCCGGACAACGCGGATGCGCCTACCGCAACCGCCGCCGCCGCCCGCTTGAGTTCCTGGGCATCACGGCCACTAATGACCAGCAACTTGGCGGTTGGGTCGGACGGATGGGCCATCATGGTGACCGTAGGGCCGCTGCCCTGGGGCAGGCTCACGCCAGGCACCGCCCCGCTGCCCTGCACCAGCACTACGGCATTGCCGGTGGGTGGAAGCTGCCCTACTGACGCCGGGAAAAACGCGCCACGAAAGCCCGCCAACGCACCAAACCATGATGAAAGCGTGCCGGCCGCCTCCAATTGCGCGGCGTCAGGCTGCGTGGCAAACACGATGGGCAGCTTCAGCGCCCGGGAGTCGCGCCGGTCGAAGAAAGGCTCGGGAAGGAAGGCCAGGTTGTTGTCCAACGGCAGCGGATTGACCATCAGTTCCAGCATGCTGTCGTTGCCCACATTGGCCCACAGGCTGGAATGTGCTGGATCCTCGCACTCCATGGTGTAGTGACCAATCAATTGGATGTTCAGGCGGTTGAAATCACCGATTAGGCGCGCAGGAATATCGATCACACGCTGCAAGTTCTGGCCCCCCTCCGCCTTGGGTACGGGAATGGCAGCCACCACTTGCTCGTTGACCAGTACACGCAGATGCGAAATGTCGGGCAGCAGCCCGGGCGAATACGAGTAGTTCAAGTGCAGCTTGGCGCTGGCGACCACCTCGTCGCTGCGCACGCCGAATACCACGCCGCTGATGCCATCCACGCCCCGCAATTGCAGCGGAAACACCGCGCCAAGATCCTTGAAACTCATGCTGTGCACGCGCGCACCCGCTAGCGTCTGTGAAGTCTGGGGCGCCGGATGCGCCGCCGCCGCCATCTCCGTGGCGGCGGCGGTGCGTGCGGGGGCTGCGGACAGGGGGGACACAGGCACGGCAGTCCCTGCCAGGACCAAGGCCAACATGGCCGGCAGCATGCGCTTGTGCGGCAGCCGCGCTGTCGAATGTCTTGTGGAAGTCATGGTGTGGAGTCTTTGGAAACAGGGGAGACTGGGCGGGGTGTGGAAGACTTGAAGGCGGAAGTTGCCAGTTGCCCGATGCCCCGCCGGGCAAGGCAGCGGCTGAATCCAAGGCCAAGGTACTTGAAGGCGGAAGTTGCCAGTTGCCCGATGCCCCGCAGGCCGATCAGGACCACGCTGCCCAGCGATCGCAGCGGCTTGTCGCGCTGCGCGGTGCCCCAGGTTGAAATCCACGCATCGGCCCTGGAAAAGGTCAGCGACGCGAGTTCAGCCTGCTGCTGCAAACTCAGGTTGTCAAACTGCACGCCCAGGCGGCCCGTGCCGCTGAACGTGACCACCGCGGGGAAAACACCCTCTTCGTCCGACCGGAAAAGCGACACCGAAACGCGGCTGCCCGTGGGGATGTCGCTGTCCGGTGGCACTGACAATCCCAGGCCGTGCTGCGAGAAATCTTCGGTCTTGCACACCAGCGTGCGCCCGTTTTCAAAACGGAGGAAGGCAGGCAGTGCTGCCGCCACCCGGGGCGTGCTGCGGATCTGGCGCGACTCGTTGGCCACCGCCACGCTGGCGCCCAACAGGAGAACGTTGTAGGTCGTCCACACCATGTTGATGATCAGCGTGATGACTTCATCACCCGAAAAGAAGAACAGCTTCCCGATTCCCACCGCGAATCCGACCAGATTCAGGAGCAGCAGCACCACGTAAGGCCGCGCGATGGTCCAGTCGAAATAGGCCTTTTCGATCACGCCGCCCTTGGCCGTCACGTTGAATTTGCCCATCTTCGGATTGATGAACGCCACCAGCACAGGGCGCATGATGTACCACGCCAGCACCGATTCATACACCTCGTTCCAGAACGAATGGCGGAACCGCCCCTGGATACGGGAGTTGGTCACGCTGGCATGGGCCAGGTGTGGCAGGGCATAGGCCGTGATCATCAGCGCGGAGGCCTGGAACACATGCGCACCAAACAACAGGTAGGCCAGCGGCGCCGTCAGAAAAACCAGGCGTGGCAAGCCGTAAAAGAAGTGCAGCATCGCGTTCAGGTAGCACAGCCGCTGCCCGAACTTGAGGCCCTTGCCGAGCAGCGGGTTGTCGGTGCGCGCGATCTGCGCCATCCCCCGTGCCCAGCGAATGCGCTGGCCCACATGGCCGGACAGGCTCTCGGTGGCCAGGCCTGCAGCCTGCGGCACTTCGAGGTACGCCGTGTTGTAGCCCAGGCGGCTGAGCTTGAGCGCCGTGTGCGCATCCTCGGTCACGGTTTCCACCGCGATGCCACCCACCTCCAGCAGCTCCTTGCGGCGGATGATGGCGCAGGAGCCGCAGAAGAACGAGGCGTTCCACAGATCATTTCCGTCCTGCACGATGCCGTAGAACAGCTCGCCCTCGTTGGGCATGCGGTGGAAGGTGTCCAGGTTGCGCTCGAACGGATCGGGCGAGAAAAAAACGTGCGGCGTCTGCAGCATCACCAGGTTGGTGTCCTTGAAGAACCAGCCCATGCACACCTGCAGGAAGGAGCGCGTGGGGATGTGGTCGCAGTCAAAGATGGCGATGTATTCGGAATGCGTGACCTTGAGCGCCGCATTGATGTTGCCCGCCTTGGCGTGGTGGTTGTTGTCACGCACCAGATAGCCCACGTTGAGCTCGGCACAGAAGTCGCGAAACTCCGACCGGCGGCCGTCGTCGAGCACGTAAACGTGCAGCCGGTCGGCCGGCCAGTCCATGCTCATGGCCGAGAAAACCGTCTGACGCACGACCCCCAGGGGCTCGTTGTAGGTGGGAATGAACACATCCACGCTGGGCCAGGTACTGACGTCCTGCGGCATGGGAACCGGGCGCCGCTGCAAAGGCCACGCGGTCTGGAAATAGCCGATCAGCAGCACCGCAAACGCGTACAACTCAGCCAGCAGCAGCCCATACCCGAACGCCGCATCGACGACATTGGTAAACCCGAGGGTGTCCGTGACGCGCCAGTACATGTAGCGCGACGATGCCGAAATGGACAGCATGATCATCGCCAGCGTCGACAGCCGGCCAGGGGTTCTGCTCAGGATCAGCGCAGCCCCAAAAGAACCAGCTGAAAAGAGCAGCTGCGCCTGAAGGTCCAGTGGCACGCTAATGATCAGCCCCATCAGCAGCGCACTGAGCACCACGGCAGCGGCACGCACAACAGGATGCTGCCACAATGCCCATCCGGTGACGGCATGCACCACGCTGCGCCAGCGCGCCTGGGGACTGCGGGAATCGGCGTCGGCAACTTCGTCGGCCTGGGGCCGCTGGTCGATGCTCATCGCGCTGCCCCCACCAGTGGCAAGCCCATGCGCTGGGCCAGCACCTGCGCACACTTGCGCAGGTCGTCAGCCGCCTGGCCATGGGTGTCGTACTCCAGCACACTCTGGTCATAGGCCAGCGCCTCGCGCACCGCCTGGTCTTCGTGGATCACGCCGATCAGCCGGTCGCCCAGGCTATCCTGCATCACGCGGGTGATGTCCTTGGACAGTTGGAGCGCACCATTGGCCTGGTTCAGCACATACAGGGTGCCGGAAAAGTCGGGGCGTGGTGTGCAATAGGTTTGCACCAGGCGCTGCATAAGGGCCAGTGCCGCATACGACGCCGCATCGGGCAGGCTGACCACCACCACCACGTGGGCCGCCGTGAGCGCCTGCTGCATATAGACCGAAGGGCCCGGAGGCGTGTCGATGAATACCAGCGCATCAGGCGGCAGCTCCAGGCTTTGCAGCTGCTGCGCGAGCCAGTCAGGGTGCCCCTCCAGATGACGCTCAAAGGCCACGCGATCGGCCTCGTTCACCACCCCGTAGGGCAGCACATGTACCCCCGAAGGGCTTTGCTGGCAGACCGAACCCCAGCTGTCGCCCGCCAGGCTGGCGCGGGAAATCCCGGCAAGGGCACCCGGGTCGGCCCCGAAATGCAGGCGCAGCGCGTTCTGTGGGTCCATGTCCACCACCAGCACCGTCGGCGCTCCCTGGTGCTGCAGCGCCGTGGCCAGGTTCGCAGTCAAGGTGGTTTTGCCCACACCTCCTTTGGCCGAAACAACGGCAACCACCTTCATGGCTGGTCTTTGCGAGGCTGCCAGGTGGCAGTCGGCCGGGGCTGCAGCGATCCGGCCAGGCGCGCAAACACCGAGGGCAGGTCGGTGGGCAGCGGGTTGGGCACTGCAGCGGGCGCATCGCGCACGGTGGCAGCGGCAGATGCATGCAGGCCAGCCAGTCCCGCCAACGGAGAGCGCGCGGCAAGTCCCGAAACGCAAGCAGAAGGTGCCAGGGGTGCTGCTACCTGAGCCATCGCAGGCGCAGAAACGGGGATAGGGGCAGGTGCGGCGGCTGGTGGTGACGCCGCAGGAACGCCCCAGGACGGCGCTTGGCTGTCACCGGCCCTCGGCGCAACAGGTTGCGTCCAGCTTGCGGTAGCGGGCCCGCCAGCAACCGGCGCAGACGGGTTCTGAGACGCGGGGGCAGGCAGGTCGCCAAGGCGACGGTCCACCGCGGGCACGTCCCCGCCCACTGCACCCTGAACGGCAGATACCAGCGGCCAGCGGCCACTGGAGCGTTCGTGCTCCTGCTTGCGGGTCAGCTCTTGGTAAGGGTCAGCCTTGCCTCCAAATTGCTGGAAGAGTTTTACGATATCTTCTGATTGCTTCACGGGTCACCGCCAATAGCAAAACGTGGAAAACCGGAGCCAGAAGAGCTCAGCGTGCCAGCTGGAAATGGATGCAGCCCCAAGCGTCCGCCGGGGCGGACTGGGCCACGCGAAGCTGGGCGGCGCCAGCCTGTTCGAACCAGCTCTGGTAGACCCCTTCGAGAAAGCCCCCGGACCACGGCGCATGGCCCTGCCCAAAAGCCGCCGACAAGGGTGAGAGGTCGTGGTGAATGTCCAGCTGTGCCGCAGCCTGCTGCAGGCGGACGCAGCCCCAGCCGATGCGGTCCCACACCGCCGCCATGCTGCGCTGCAGGTCGTCCAGGCTGGCACATGCTGGCAGGGGATGTTCGGCCGCAAACCGTGCGCCCACCCGGAACATCAACGCGCGCAGGTCTTCCGGCGGCAGCGCGGCAGCAAACTCCGCCGCCAGGGCCTGCAGGAACCCCCTCCATTGCACGGTGCATTGCTGATCGATAAGGCGTTGGGTGAGGTCGGGGTTCGCTGGCAGGGAGGCAGTTGAAAACATGGCGTGTGGACAGGCAAGCTGCAGACCCGATTCGGTGGCCCGCGCGGGTTGGACTCAAGGGAGAAACCGCGTGAATCGACTGATACATGGGGTTTCAAACACATTCTAAGAAATTCTAAGAGGCTTGACCCATAAACACCATCTAAGCCGCCGGGCCGTAGGCGAATTTGCTTAAACAGCATCCACCATGTCGGTTTGTGTAGGTACAACACCACATAATACAAGCAAAAATCTATTGCAGAATCATTGTAATAGTCAAAAACACCGGCCAAACCCATTCCTCGGGCACACGGAAATCAAGGCGCGGCGACCTGGATCACCCCACCCCCAAGGCACACCTCACCGTCATACAGCACCGCACTCTGCCCGGGGGTCACGGCCCACTGGGCGTCCGGGAACTGCAGCGCAAAGCCGTCGGGCACAGCCTCCAGCGCGCACGCGGCGTCCTGCTGGCGGTAGCGGGTCTTGGCGGCATAGTTGCCGGGTGTGGGAGCGTGGCCTGCGCACCAGCTCACGTCTTGCGCCACCAGGCGGTGCGACAGCAGCCAGGGGTGGTCATGCCCCTGCACCACACGCAGGGTGTTTTTCTCCAGGTCTTTGCGGGCCACGTACCAGGGCTCATGGTCGCCGCCGCCGCGCACCGGCTGGCCAGACGGTGCTTTCGCCCCGGCGCCTTTTTCCTTCACGCCGCCAATGCCCAGGCCCTGCCGCTGGCCCAAGGTATAGAAGCTCAGGCCCACGTGCTGGCCCAGCTTGCGTCCCCGGTCGTCCAGGATGGGGCCGGGCGCGTGGCTGATATAGCGGTTCAAAAATTCGCGGAAGGGCCGCTCGCCGATGAAACAGATGCCCGTGGAGTCCTTCTTCTTGGCATTGGGCAAGCCGATTTCTTCGGCGATGCGGCGCACCTCGGTCTTGTGTAGCTCGCCCACGGGGAACAGGGTTTTGGACAGCTGCGCCTGGTTCAGCCGGTGCAGAAAGTAGCTCTGGTCCTTGCTCGGGTCCAGCCCCTTGAGCAGCTCGTGCAGGCCCGTAGCCAAGTTGTGGCGCACGCGGGCATAGTGGCCCGTGGCAATCTTCTCGGCCCCCAGGCGCATGGCGTGGTCCAGGAAGGCCTTGAACTTGATCTCGGCATTGCACAGCACATCGGGGTTGGGCGTGCGGCCTGCCTGGTATTCGCGCAGGAACTCGGCAAACACGCGGTCCTTGTAATCGGCTGCGAAGTTGACGTGCTCAATCTCGATGCCGATCACATCGGCCACGGCGGCTGCGTCCACGAAGTCGATGTTGGACGAGCAGTACTCGCTGTCGTCATCGTCTTCCCAGTTTTTCATGAAGATGCCGACCACTTCGTGGCCTTGCTGTTTGAGAAGGTAGGCCGTGACGGCAGAGTCCACTCCGCCCGAGAGGCCTACGACAACGCGCTGTTTGGTATGGGCAGTCATTGGCCTGATTGTATTTTTATGCGCTGAACGGGCGGCAGCCCGCAGGAGATCCCGTGGGCTGGCCTGGCCAGCTGGCTGTTGGTATCCAGTGGGTAGCGTCCTACGTTTGGCGCACAACATTTCTGACAGGCTCGGTCAGTTGCAGCGATTCATCTATTCGGCCAAGCTCAGCGGTTTGGTTGATCCTGGCAGAGCCACCGTTCGGGCGAGGATGCCGATGGAACAGTCGTCTTTCGTTGCGTGGCGAATCTTCGTACCGATCAGTTTCCGCAACTGCTTCTTGTGTTCAGGGTTCTTTGTCTGAGCTGCTGGAGCAGAAGCCAGTGCGGTAACAAGTTTTACACATGCGGGGGCAAGCTCACGTGTGCGCGTGTTGTAGAGACTGTGAGCCGTCCCGTCACTCATCAGTATGAAGCCAGCGATCCCATCAATGGTTCCTCTCAGGAGTCGCATGGTTGAGGCTGATCCCTTCGATGTTAGAAACGTTGTCTGGTTAGCGAACTCCGAGTTATCTGGCCCCGACGCCACTTTAGATTCGCCATCCCTCACCAATCCGATGACTCCATCACCAACGTGGACAATGAAAAAGTGTTCTTCAGACACTCCAACAGCCAAGAACGTTGCCGCTAAGTCCTCAATCCCAACATTGAGTCGTCCCGCCTCCTCTTCCAGCCGTGCCAGTAGCCTCGTCACAATTTCATTACGAACATACGCGCCGTCTTTGCTTATTACGAAGTCGAAGAATCTATCCGCAAGTAACCTGCAACCTTCTTCCACCAGGGTTTGCGCGCCAAACTCTGCATGCGTAGCAGACCCTGCACCGTCTGACAGGCACATGATCTGGATGCCATCACACGAGAGGTAGCCCGTGCGATCTTGGCCGCGCGCGCCTGCTAACACATGCCCGCGCCCCCAGACTTGATAGTGGAACTCACGGAACATTAAAGATCCTCAATGCCCCTGATAGAGCCGAAATCAATAGACGGCTCAGCCCCCGGCATCGACTGCGAAGCTTTCGATGCTGACATCGACAGCCACTCAAAGAACTCTTTGAAGGCAAGGCCTTTCAAGCGCAGTGGCGGACGGCCAAGAGGGCTGAACCGCGCAAGAATTTTCTCCCCTTCCGGCTGAAGACCGACTCCAATTGGGAACACGGTGAGTTTCCTCTTGGCAACCAATGCCTCTACCCGACTCACGGCGCGGTCAACCTCCTGCTCGCTGCCTCCCTCAGGTTTCCCGTCCGTGATCAGCACCAGCCAAGGCTGGTAGTACAAAACACCCTTGCTCGAATAGAGTTCCTTACGCTTCTCCAGTGTGTCCAGCGCAAGGTTCACACCTTCTCCCATGAAGGTGAGCCCGCTGGGCTCAATCGTGAGATCTCGATCGATCGCCTCGATTCCCGTAAAGTCCTGAATGAGATTGGCCCCCGAGTTGAAAGCAACGATGCTCACCTCAACCGAGTCGTGGGTATCGTCATCCTCGTCGATGGTGTCGTAAAAGAGTTTCACCCCCTCCAGTAACTCGTTGATCTTGTCTCCCAACATCGAACCGCTGGTGTCGAGGCAGAGGCAGACGGGAAGCCTGGGGGTCGGGTTCTCTACGAGGTCATCCGCTTGGATGTTAAGTGCCATGTGTATTTTCCTTTCTGTCGTGATCAAAGTTGGTTAGCGATCAAAAAAGCTTCGCAGCAATTGCCCGAGGCTTAAGCCGAATTGATGCTGGCTGGCGGTGTCCTTCGATCGTGCCGTAGCTGTACTCTGCGGCAGGCTATTCGGGCATTGCTGTTTGATCCTCGCGTGTGACTTTGGAACGGCGAGCCCCTTCTCATTGAAGTAGGCGATGTGATCAAAGTTAATAAAGGGATGCCCGCAGTCTCGGCACAACCTAGACGGATCAAGTTCGCTGCCCTTCTTAGCGCACTCCTTGCAGCGCCCGTAATGCAACTCAGATTTCAGGAACACACCGTTGCAACTCCGACAGGCTTCCTGCTGGCAGGTCGAGCAGCGACCGCCCACCAAGTAACGGGCGGCAATCTCCTTGTTGCACTCCTCACAGTTCCCGGAGTTGCGCTTGTGGTTGCACTCACGGCAACGCCCATCGCGAAGAGCTCCTTCTGGCTTCGGGGTTCCACAATCCTGGCACTTGGGTCGGTTCTGCTGCTGGCAGTCAAAACACAGATCTGGAACGCTGTGCTGCTGTGTAGCGTCACTCCACTCGCCAACAATCGCATGCTGACGGCCACACTGAGGGCAGTCCAAGATCGGGGTATCCGGCCTAAAGGCTTTGAACCTAAACGGGTAGACGTTGTTTGAAATCGGATCGAAGTTCTTATCGCTTCCCAGCCACCACTTGTATTCGCGGAAAGCGCGAAGCCACTCGCCCGCTGTCGGGCGCTGGATAAATCGACTCCCTTCCCAGTGGAACGTGTTCCAGAAGAGCTCCTTCAGATCGCGCGGCATGTGACTCCACATGTACTTCCAGTTACCTTCAGGCTGGTCGCGGTTCGAGCGATCTCCAACTTGGAACGCGAAGTTCCCATCTTTGATCAGTCGCACGATGTCCCCGTCCGATCCAGCCCGCGCATAGGGAAACTGCCCCGTGATCAGAACCATGAAGAGCATCGTCGCCACGGCGAAGAGTTCCTCATCGACTGTGCGCAGAAACTCGGCATAGGGCTTGCCGAGTGCGCTTGGGGCCGTGAACATCGGGGTCCCAACTGGGCTGGGGTATCCCTCCACCTGCCACGAGTCGACATCAATGATCCAGACGTTCTTATTGGCATCAACTATCAAGTTTTTTGGATTGATATCACCCAGGATCACATTCAGCGAGTGGAGGAACACCACCTTTTCCAAGAACGAGATGCAGACATCAACCAGGTCTTCCTTCGTCCAGCCTGGGAATGATTTCAAGAACCTCCGGGGATTCATGATCACGCGGAACTCATTGCCTCTGGCCCTCGGCATGATGTAGCCAACAAACTCACCACGCGCGTTGGTCACAATGCCTTCAGGGAAGCAGATGCCTTGTTCATGCAAGCCCCGTGCTGCTAATAGCGACACCTTTTCTTTACGGTGTCGCGTGATGTGCTCGCGATTAAAAATCTTAACGACGCGTTCACCCTCCACGGCGAAGGCTGCCCCCTCAGCTCCGTCACCGAGTTTGTCTTTGAGCACAAGTGTCACCGTCCCCGAGGGAAACTCAACCTGTACCTTGTCACCGATGCCCGGCACTTCGCTGACGTTAAGAACCTCGTCAGCGGGCTTCAGTTCAACTCCCCCATCAAAGGGCTTGATGCGGCGAAGCGCACTCGGAGTTTGACGAGGCTCTGTCGTTCCGTACCGCTGCTGGAACGCTGTCAGGAGCGGCTCAAGAGCGGCCACTTCGCGTTCGTCTCCATCAGCTTGCTTGCGCTTGAGCTTGCGCAGGCCCTTCTCGTATAGAACTTGGGCGCTTGCAACTTCAATCTCGCCATCCTTCGCCAGCGTGCCTGCAACAAGTCGCTTCCCGTTATCCGGCAACAGCGCTATGCGGAGCCGCAAAGTGACGTCATTGGTTAGCAGACACATGTCGTAGTGACGGGAGTAAATTTCGAAAATCTTGACGAATAGATCATCGGCATACGGGTTTGACGGATCGCCAATGTCGGTTCGTACTAGCCCGTGCGCCCCGGCGTCTTCAAGGAAGTCCAGCGCAACTCTAGCCTTTGCGATTGCATCCACCCGCTCTGGATCGACCATGCGACTCTGCCGCTTGAGCTCCTCGACAACCTTGGTCACAACAACAATTGGATTCCTGTTCGCTTTGATCACCTCCGCACAGCGTCGAAGCAGAACGCCAATCCGACCCTTCCTTTCGGGGTCTGTATCCATAAACACGTTTGTATCGAAAAACAGGCGACCCTTAGGGCCAACGAAATCGACCGGATCAAGCATTTCTAAGTCTGAATTGATCACTTTTGTCCTCCGAAACTCACGTTATTCTGGAATTCTGTTCTTACGCCCGCAGCGAAGGCATCCATCGCTTCTATCGCCCGAACCCTGCGCTCAAGCCGGGTTTGTTCAAATTTACGAAGGGCCTGAGCTGGAATGCGGTGGTGGGTGGCAACCTTCTCGCTGTGAATTTCGCCGGTCTCGATCAGCTTCATGAGGGTTGGTCGCGAAATGCCGAGCAGTCTCGCTGCCTCGGTTGTAGTGAACTGCTCCTTAACGGGCACGACCACAGCTCCGGTTGCGCTCTCAGCTTCCAAGAGGGCGAGAATTTTCTCCGCCTGTTTACGAGGAAGCGCGAAAGACACCTCGACCAAGTCGTCTGCCTCGACGAGATTACGGCGTAGTGCCTGAGCGGCTTGCTCAATCAGTTCCATGTGGCCACCACAACTGACGTAATTGACTTCATATGCATCATCTGAATTCATCTGAAGCAAGTGTAAGATCGAATAGAGATATTCACAAGTCTTACGCCGTGGACGGATTCCCAGTCTTGATGAGGCTACCGACAGATGTAAAAAGGAAAAGTTGAGTAACACTAACTTTCAGATACTTCGTGCTCCTGCCTATGACCGCTGTATCCGTTGCTCTGGCATTCGCGTGGCTTGCTGGCTCCAGAGCGAGCGACTGCTTCGTGCCAGTCAGCATGAGCTCTCAAGCTCAAGTCGAACGGTCGCAAGCGCTGCACAACCGGCGCTTGATCAGGCTGCCTGTGTGACTGCAACGGGGCGGTAGTTGCCACCCCAGTGACAGTGTGAACAGCTCAAGTCAAATTCATCCTGGGTTCTCACCGTCAAACTGCTGACAAATTCCCCAGGAAACCTGACTCCAGCGTCAATGCCCATGAACCACCTGGCGCACTGTGCGACCATCGTCCCCCATGGAACTGCGCCAACTCCGTTACTTTGTCCGCATCGTCGAACTCGGCTCCATGGGCCGGGCGGCGGTGGATCTGGACATGGTGCAGTCGGCGCTGAGCCAGCAGATCAGCCGGCTGGAGAGCGAGCTGAGCACCCGGCTGCTGCAGCGCACGGCCAAGGGTGCGGTGCCGACCGAAGCGGGGCTGGCGTTCTTCCGCGAGGCGCAACTGGCCCTGCGCCATGCCGACCAGGCGGCGCGGGCGGCGGCGCAGGCGCGGCTCACGGGTAGCGTGAGCGTGGGCCTGTCGCCCACCACGGCTTCGGTGCTGGGCGTGCCGCTGATGCGCGCCATGCACGAGCGCTACCCCGATGTGCGGCTGCACATGGTGGGCAGCTTGTCGGGCCACCTCTCCAACATGCTCAACGCCCGCCAGCTCGATCTGGCGGTGCTGTTCGACACCCAGCCCGCGCGCCGCTGGACCGTGCTGCCGCTGCTGGAGGAGCGCCTGTTCCTCATCCGCTCGGCCCAGCGCGGCGTGCGCAAACCAGCCCTGCGGCGCAAGGTGGCGCTGGCGCAACTGGGCGATGAACCCCTGATATTGCCCACCGGCCCGCACGGGCTGCGCAGCCGCCTCGACACCGCCTTCGCACAGGCCCGCGTGACCCCGCGCCTGGCCATGGAAATCGATTCCCTCGCGCTGCTGATGGATGCGGTGGACATGGGCCTGGGCAGCACCATCCAGCCCTGGGCGGCGGTGGGCCGCTATGCAGACGCAGGCGAGCGCTTTGTGATGGCCGAAATCTCCGATGCCCCGGCCTTCCGGCCTGCGGCGCTGTGCAGCTTGTCGGACGATGAACTCTCGCCCGCCGCCCTGGCCGCGCGCGTGGTGCTGGGCGACTGCGTGCGTGAGCTGGTGCAGTCAGGCCACTGGGTAGGCGCCAAGCTCACTTCGGCCGTTTAGACGGTCAACCCATCACGATTCGTGATGGGGCCATGCCTTGGCAGCCCCTGCGCAAGCGGCGGGGTTCTTTCTACATTCGGCACACGATGAATGGAAAGAACTGCCCATGCAACCCGATGTTCTGGTGATCGGTGGCGGCAACGCTGCCCTGTGCGCTGCGCTGATGGCCCGCGAGGCCGGTGCCAGCGTGCTGCTGCTTGAATCGGCCCCCCGCGACTGGCGTGGCGGCAACTCGGCCCACACGCGCAACCTGCGCTGCATGCACGATGCGCCGCAAGACGTGCTGGTCGATGCCTACCCCGAAGAAGAATTTTGGCAAGACCTGCTCAAGGTGACGGGCGGGCTGACCAACGAACACCTGGCGCGCCTGGTGATCCGCGAGTCCAGCACCTGCCGCGACTGGATGCGCAGCCACGGCGTGCACTTCCAGCCGCCGCTGTCGGGCGCGCTGCATGTGGCGCGCACCAACGCCTTTTTCATGGGCGGGGGCAAGGCACTGGTCAACGCCTACTACCGCAGCGCAGAAAAGCTGGGCGTGCAGATTCGCTACGAATCACCGGTGGACCGCATTGAGGTCGAAAACGGCCGCTTTGTGGCCGCGCATTGCAAGGGCGAGCGCATCACTGCCAAAAGCTGCGTGCTGGCCGCGGGCGGTTTTGAATCCAACCGCGAATGGCTGCGCGAAGCCTGGGGCCAGAACGAGCGTGGTGAGTGGCCTGCGGACAACTTCCTGATCCGCGGCACGGCCTACAACAAGGGCGTGTTGCTCAAGCACCTGCTCGACGACCACGGCGCTGACCGCATTGGCGACCCCACGCAGGCGCACATGGTGGCCATCGACGCGCGCGCTCCGTTGTACGACGGCGGCATCTGCACGCGCATCGATTGCGTGTCGCTGGGCGTGGTGGTCAACCGCAATGGCGAACGCTTTTACGACGAGGGCGAAGACTTCTGGCCCAAGCGCTACGCCATCTGGGGCCGCCTGGTGGCGCAGCAACCGGGGCAAATTGGTTATTCGATCATCGACAGCAAGGCCATCGGCCGCTTCATGCCGCCCGTGTTCCCCGGCGTCAAGGCCGACACATTGCCCGAGCTGGCGCAAAAGCTGGGCCTGCCGGTAGACACCTTCACCCGCACGCTCGATGCCTACAACGCCGCCTGCCGCGTGGGCACGTTCGACCACACCGCGTTGGACGACTGCCACACCGAAGGCGTCACGCCCGCCAAAACGCACTGGGCCCGCCCCATCGACACCGGCCCGTTCTACGGCTACGCGCTCAAGCCCGGCGTCACCTTCACCTACCTGGGCCTGCACACCGACGACACGGCCGCCGTGCGCATCAACAACGTGCCCAGCCCCAACCTGTTTGTGGCCGGCGAAATGATGGCCGGCAACGTGCTGGGCAAGGGCTACACCGCCGGTGTGGGCATGAGCATTGGCACCGCGTTTGGCCGCATTGCGGGCACGAATGCCGCCAAAGCCGCTTTAGAACAAAAACAGCCCGCAGCGCTTATCCATAAAGCGCGAACAGCTACAAAAACAGGAGCGAACCATGCAAGCGCTTGAAGCCCTGACGCGCGACGCCAAAGCGCTGGCGAATGGCGAAATCGTGCTCTCCGCCCCCGAGGCCGAAGTGGCCCGCCAGCTGCAGATCTGTAACGCTTGCCGCTACTGCGAAGGCTTTTGCGCCGTGTTCCCCGCCATGACGCGGCGGCTGGAGTTCGGCAAGGCCGACATCCATTTCATCGCCAACCTGTGCCACAACTGCGGCGCCTGCCTGCACGCCTGCCAGTACGCACCGCCGCACGAGTTTGCCGTCAACGTGCCCCAGGCCATGGCCCAGGTGCGCGGCCAGACCTATGCCGACTACGCCTGGCCGCCTGCGCTGGGCCAGCTCTACCAGCGCAACGGCCTGACCCTGGCGCTGGCGCTGGTGGCCGGGCTCACGCTGTTCCTGCTGCTGGCCGTGGTGTTGCATGGGCAGGGCGTCAACGCGCTGTGGCAATCGCCCGTGGGCGGCTTTTACGGCATCTTCCCGCACAACCTGCTGGTGGGCCTGTTTGCGCCGGTGTTCCTGTTCGCCGTGCTGGCCCTGGGCCTGGGCGTGCGCCGCTTCTGGCGCGATGTGACGCCCGCCACCAGCGGTGCGCCGCTGAGCGCCCCCGCCACGGCCGAGGCCACAGACGCCGTGCTGCGCCTCAAGTACCTGGACGGCGGCCATGGCGACGGTTGCCACAACGAGGACGATGCCTACACCCTCTCGCGCAGGCGCATGCACCACTTCACGTTCTACGGCTTCATGCTGTGCTTTGCCGCCACCAGCGTGGCCACGCTGTACCACTACCTGCTGGACATGCCCGCCCCGTACGACCTGCCCAGCCTGCCCAAACTGCTGGGCGGCATTGGCGGCGTGAGCCTGGCGATTGGCACGGCCGGCCTGTGGCGGCTGAACCTGCGCCGCCACCCGCTGCATGGCGATGCTGCGCAAAAGCCCATGGACCGCGCCTTCATCGCCCTGCTGTTCCTGACCGCCACCAGCGGCCTGGCCCTGTGGGCGGCACGCGGCACCGCTGGCCTGCCGCTGCTGCTGTGCCTGCACCTGGGCGCAGTGATGGCGCTGTTTGCCACGCTGCCCTACGGCAAGTTTGCGCACGGCATCTTCCGCACCGCTTCGCTGCTGCGCCACGCGGTGGAAAAGCGCCAGCCCAACCCCATCGGGCTGGGTGCGGACTGATCACAACCCCATCCCCCACACAACCCACGAGAAGGAGACCCCATGAACCACAAGCGAACCCTGCTGCAATGCGCCTTGGCGCTGGCAGCCTTGCCCCTGGCTTTCGGCGCTGCGGCGCAAGACTTTCCGCCCAAGAAGCCAGTGACGCTGGTGGTAGGTTTTGCTGCGGGTGGCGCGGCCGATGCGGCAGCGCGGCTGATTGCCAAGAAGCTGGACGAGAACATTGGCCAGTCGGTGGTGGTGGACAACAAGGGCGGGGCTGGCGGCAACATCGCGCACCAGTTCGTGGCCAATGCGGCGGCCGATGGCACCGTGCTGCTGTTCGGCTCGGTGGGGCCGCTCACCATTGCGCCGCACCTGATGAAGCTGCCCTACGACCCGTTCAAGGACCTGGCCCCGGTGTCGGGCGGTGTGAACTTTCCCAACGTGCTGGTGGTGCACAAGGGCGCTGGCGTGAAGACGCTGGCCTAGTTTGTGCAACTGTCCAAGAAGAAGCCGGGCAGCGTGGAGTTCGCTTCCACCGGCGCGGGCTCCGCATCGCACCTGGCGGGTGAGCTGTTCAACCAGCGCGCGGGCATCGACATGACCCACATCCCCTACAAGGGCGGCGCACCTGCGCTGCAGGACTTGCTGGGCGAGCGAGTGACCTCGTACTTTGCAGCGCCCCCCACGGCCATGCCGCATGTGGAGGCGGGCAAGCTGATCCCCCTGGCCACCACCGGCCTCACACGCCCTGCGTACCTGCCCAACATCCCAACGGTGGCAGAGTCTGGCTTCCCCGGCTTTGAGGCGCTGAACTGGTACGCCTTTGTGGCCCCCGGCAAGACCCCTGCGCCGCTGCTGGACCGCTGGAACCAGGAAATCGTCAAGGTGCTGAACGACCCCGGCGTGAAAGAAGCGCTGAACAAGCACGGCCTCAGCCCCCAGCCCACCACGCGGGCCGAGCTGACGGCGTTCATGAAGAAGGAATCGGCCCAGTGGGCCGCCACCATCAAGGAGCGGAAGATTACCGCTGATTGATGAGGTGGGCGGGCGCTGGGGCTGGCTGGTGCGCCGCCCCATGCGCCTGGCCGGTGGCCACGGGCCGCTGGTTGGCCTGTGCCTGCATCACCGAAGGGTCGGTGTGCACCAGCGTGAGCGGGTGGCGCTGGCCCGCCAGGTAGTCCTCCAGGCAGGCCAACAGCAGCGGGCTGCGGTGGCGCTCAGGGCAGGCGCGGATTTCATCGGGCGTCATCCACACGGTGCGCAAGATGCCCGTGTCCAGCGTGCGCCAGCTGTGGTGCGTGCCCAGCGTGCCAGCAAAGGCAAAGCGCAGGTAGGTCAGGTCGTCGCCGGTGCGCGTCTTGACGAAGCGGTTGAGGTACACACCCACCAGCGCCGTGGGCACAAAATCGTGCGCGGTTTCTTCCAGCACCTCGCGGGCGCAGGCCTGCTCGGGCGATTCGCCGGGGTCCAGATGGCCTGCGGGGTTGTTGAGCTTGAGGCCGTCGGTGGTCTCTTCTTCCACCAGCAAAAAGCGCCCCTCGCGCTCGATGAGGGCGGCCACGGTGACGTTGGGTTTCCAGCGGTTTGGCATGGCGGGCATTATGACCACAGGGCGTGTCACGGGGCTGACACCGCCGCGCGCTTCACTTGGCCTGCAGCGTGCGGGCCATGTACACCGCCCCTTCCCCATAGCTGGCCAGGCGCTGCTGCTGTTCAGGCTGGTGCAGCGGCTGCGCCACATAGCCATGCCGCTGCCAGTAGCCTTCCGACCCCTGCACCGACACCAGCGCACTCTGCCGCAGGCCTTGCGCCGTGGCCTGCTCCCACAAGGGCTGCAGCAGGCGCTGCGGCAGCCCCTGTCCGGCCAAGTGGGGCAGCACGGCCATGTCGTGCAGGTACAGCGTGTCGGGCGCAGTGCCCACGGGTGGCTCAAAGTCGCCATGCAGCGGCGTCACCTTGCCTAGCACCGACTGGTAGGCCGCCAAGTAGGCGCACAGCGCACCGTCCAGCAGCAAGGCCAGCGAGCAGTTCACCGGGCTGGCCAGCCGGCGGGCAAAGACCTCGGTGCTTTCCATGAACCCATCGCCATAGGCGCCGCGTTGCACCGCCATCAGTGCGGGTAGGTCGTCGGTTTGCAGGGGGCGGACTTCAAGAGCGGGCATGGAGGTCGAGTGAAGGGGATGGAGAAGGCAAACACCTCAGTGGTGTGCGATCCATCGGGATCGTGCGGGTTCAAAAGGATATGAGGAAATGGCCTTTTGCCGAGGGTTCGATCCATCCTATCGTATTGAGCAAACTTGCCTTTGATTTTTATTGCCCGCGCAAATCAGCCCATCCGAGGGGCCGTGGTCTCTGCTAACCGTGACGCAGCATTCGGCCCAAACCGGTCTCTCAACCAAGCCACACCCCTACAGCCCCAGCCCCTTCATCAGCGCCTCAGCCCGCGCGCTCACTTCTGCTGTCATGTGCATGGGCCGACCCCATTCGCGCTGCGTCTCCCCCGGCCATTTGTTCGTCGCGTCCATCCCCATCTTGCTGCCCAGGCCGCTCACGGGCGAGGCGAAGTCCAGGTAGTCGATGGGTGTGTGTTCCACCATCATGGTGTCGCGCGCTGGGTCCATGCGGGTGGTGATGGCCCAGATCACTTCCTTCCAGTCGCGCACGTCCACGTCGTCGTCCACCACCACGATGAACTTGGTGTACATGAACTGGCGCAGGTGGCTCCACACGCCCATCATCACGCGCCGCGCGTGGCCTGCGTAGGCCTTGCGGATGCTGACCACGGCCATGCGGTAACTGCAGCCTTCGGGGGGCAGGTAGAAGTCCACGATCTCGGGAAACTGCTTTTGCAGCAGGGGGATGAACAGCTCGTTCATTGCCAGGCCCAGCACGGCGGGCTCGTCGGGCGGTTTGCCGGTGTAGGTGCTGTGGTAGATCGGGTCACGGCGCATGGTGATGCGGTCCACGGTGAGCACGGGGAATTCGGCGCATTCGTTGTAGTAGCCGGTGTGGTCGCCGTACGGGCCTTCGAGCGCGTGCTGCCAGCCGCTCGCGTGGTGGGCGTCGGGCTGGATGTGGCCTTCGAGCACGATCTCGGCGGTGGCGGGTACTTGCAGCGGCACGCCTAAAGCAGCAGTCACTTCGGTGCGGGCACCGCGCAGCAGGCCGGCGAACTGGTATTCGCTTAAAGAATCGGGCACGGGCGTCACCGCGCCCAGCAGCGTGGCGGGGTCGGCCCCCAGCGCCACGGCCACGGGGTAGGGCTGGCCCGGGTGCTGGGCGCAGTGGTCGGCAAAGTCCAGCGCGCCGCCGCGGTGGGCCAGCCAGCGCACGATGACCTGGTTGCGCGAGAGCACCTGCTGGCGGTAGATGCCCAGGTTCTGCCGGGCCTTGCGCGGCCCGCGCGTGATGGTGAGGCCCCAGGTGATGAGCGGGGCCACGTCGCCGGGCCAGCAGTGCTGCACGGGCAGGCGGGCCAGGTCAACATCCGGCCCTTCCCACACCTCTTGCTGGCAAGGCGCGTTGCGGCCCACGGTGTGGGGCGCCATGTTCCACAGGGTCTTGAGCAACTGGCCCATGCCCAGCATGTCTTTGAAGCCCTTGGGGGCCTCGGGCTCTTTGAGCGTGGCGAGCAGCTCACCCAGGGCGCGCACGCCGTGCAGGTCGGGCACGCCCATGGCGCGGGCCACTCGGGCGGGCGTGCCAAACAGGTTGGTCAGCACCGGCATGCGGTGGCCGGTGGGCTGGGTGAACAGCAGCGCCGGGCCGTTGGCGCGCAGCACGCGGTCGCTGAGCGCGGTCATCTCCAGGTGGGGCGATACGGGCTCGTGCACGCGGCGCAGCTCGCCCGTGGCTTCGAGCTGGGCCATGAAGTCGCGCAGGTCTTGGTACGACATGGGTTTGAATGAAATTGGGCTCTAGTGTCCTGAGTTAGAAATTCGCAGACAAAATCTCTCGATGCTCGCCAGGATG
>NZ_JAEFCH010000070.1:0-5597 GCF_016406015.1 Acidovorax sp. IB03
GATGGCGCTTCCGCGGTGCGATACTTGGCCTCATGCGGTTAAAACGCCTATCCGTTCCAGGCTCAGCACGGGGCCTCCGGGGTGGTAAGGATGGGCTGCATTATGGGCAGTCCAGTGCACGGGCCTGCTGCAGGAGCTGCTCCACGGCAAACTGCGCCATCAGCGAGTAGCTGCGGCCGTGCAGCGACACGATGGCCATGTCGGCGTAGACGGCGGGCATGCCGGCAATGTCCAGGCGCACCAGACGCCCGGCCTGCACGTCGGCGAGTGAGCCGGCATCGGTGTTGCCGATGACTGTGTCCGTGGTCAGCGCCAGGGAGCGCAAGAGGTTCAGGTCGTCACACTCCACCGCCAGCGGCAGGCGCTTGCCGTTTTCCAGGCCGGCCAGGGCGCCCAGGCCTACTTGCACCGCCTCCGGCACGCGCACGCTGGCAATGCCATAAGGCAGCAAGTCCGCCGGGGTGACCTGCACCAAAGCCAGCAGCGGGTGGCCCGCGCGCACGTAGAAGCCAGCCGACAGCTGGGCCACGCGGGTGATGCTCAGGTCCGGGGCCGCGACCACGTTGCGTACATCGGCCAGGTAGAAGTCCAGTTCCTCGGCACGCAGGTGGGCGGCCAGGAAGTCGGCGTTGTTCACCTCCACGCGCACGCAGACTTTGGGGTAGCGGGTACGGATTTCGGTCAAGAGCGAAGGCACCAGGGTGGCCGCTGGAAAGGGACCGACGCCGAAGGCCAGGTCTCCGATTTGGCGTTCGCGGTACAGGCTGACATCGCGCTCCAGGCAGCGGTTCTCGAACAGCAGCTTGCGCGCGCGCTCGACCACAAATGCGCCCGCGTCGGTGCAGGTGACTTCCAACGGGCCGCGATCGAAGAGTTGCAGGCCGTACTCCTCTTCGGCCGCCTGGATGCTGCGGCTGAAGGCGGACTGGGTCAGATGGCACTGGATGGCGGCGCGGCCGAAGTTGCGCGTGTCGGCCAGTGCGACCAGGTGCTTGAGGCGTTTGAGGTCCATGCCAGTCTCCAAGGCTCTTGTTATGTACTGAATGCATTGATTTTGCACTCAATATGCATTGGACGAATTTCTTGCTGCCTTCAAAAATCCCCCGCAACGAGGAGACACAAGAATGGATGCCATGGAGTTTGACTACGTGATCGTGGGCGCGGGCTCGGCCGGCTGCGTGCTGGCCGCACGCCTGAGCGAAAACCCGGCCACCACGGTGTGCCTGCTGGAAGCCGGGGGCCCAGACAAAAGCGTGCTGATCCATGCCCCGGCCGGTGTCGTGGCCATGGTGCCGACCACCATCAACAATTACGCCTTTGAAACCGTGCCGCAGCCCGGACTCAACGGCCGCAAGGGCTACCAGCCACGCGGCAAAACACTGGGAGGCTCCAGCTCCATCAATGCCATGCTCTACGTGCGCGGCCACCGCTGGGACTACGACCACTGGGCGGCGCTGGGCAACCCGGGCTGGGGCTATGACGAGGTGCTGCCGCTGTTCAAACGCGCCGAGCACAACGAGCAGTTCGCCGATGCCTTCCACGGCCAGGGCGGTCCGCTCAACGTGACCTACCCGCGCTTCGAAAGCCCTCTGAGCCGGATGTTTCTGGACGCCTGCGCGCACCATGGCATCGCCCCCAACCCCGACTACAACGGCGCTCAGCAGGAGGGCAGTTTTCTGTACCAGGTGACGCACAAGAACGGCGAACGCTGCAGCGCGGCCAAGGGCTATCTGACGCCTAACCTGAGCCGGTCCAACCTGAAGGTCATCACCCACGCCGTCAGTGCCAAGGTGGACCTGGACCAGCGCCGGGCCACCGGGGTGCAGTTCTACCTGGGCAACGAGCTACAGCGCGTGCGGGCACGGCGCGAGGTCATCGTCAGCGCCGGGGCCTTTGGCTCACCGCAGCTGCTGCAGCTGTCCGGCATCGGAGCGCCGGCCGCGCTGCAACAGGCCGGCGTCACGCCGGTGCATGCACTGCCCGGCGTGGGCCAGAACCTGCAGGACCACATCGACTACGTGCAGAGCTGGACCGTGCCCAGCCATACGGCGTCTTTCGGGGCTTCACCGCGCGGCATCGGCCAGATCGCGCGTGCCATGTTCGAGTGGCGGCGCCAGCGCAGCGGCATGGTCACCAGCACCATTGCCACGGCCGGTGCCTTCTTCCGCTCGGCGCCCGAAGTGGCGGTGCCGGACCTGCAGCTGGTGTTTGTGGTGGCGTTGGTGGACGACCACGCTCGCAAGGCCCACCTGGGCCACGGTATTTCCTGCCACGTGGATGTGCTGCGCCCCTACAGCCGTGGCACGGTGGGCATCCGAAGCAGCAACCCGCGCGTGGCGCCGGTCATTGACCCGCAGTTCCTGAGTGATGAGCGTGACCTCGCTTTGCTGGTACAAGGCGGGCAGATGCAGCAGCGCATCCTGGAAAGTGCCGCCTTCGACAGCGTGCGCGGCAAGATGCTGTACCCCGTGAAGTCGGGCGATACCGCCGCCATGGCGCAGGACATCCGCAACCGGGCCGACACCCAGTACCACCCGGTGGGTACCTGCAAGATGGGCCCCGACAGCGACCCGCTGGCCGTGGTCGATGCACAGCTGCGCGTCAAGGGCATTGCCGGTCTGCGCGTGGCCGACGCTTCCATCATGCCCACCCTGGTAGGGGGCAACACCAATGCCCCCAGCATCATGGTCGGTGAAAAATGTGCTGAGCTGATCCGCACCGGCCACTGAACCATCCACGAACACGACAGAAGCAACGAGGAGACACCCCATGAAGACACCGCACTTCGCACCGCGCATGGCCCTGCTGGCCACCTTGCTGACACTGGTGGTCGGCTGCAGCAAGACGACGGGAATTGGTGGCGCCGCCGGTGACGCCAGCCCGGAAACGCTCAAGGCCAACGCCCAGTTTGCGCAGGAACTCAAACTCGACGATGCGCAGGACTTTGAAGACGCCAAGCGCGGCTTCATTGCCAAGCCCACGGGCCAGATCAAGGCCGCCGACGGCACGGTGCTCAAGGACTTCGAGGTCTATGCCTTCCTCGACGGCAAGGCGCCCGACACGGTGAACCCCAGTTTGTGGCGCCATGCCCAGCTCAATGCCCAGATCGGCCTCTTCAAGGTGACAGACGGTGTCTACCAGCTGCGCGGTTTTGACATTGCCAACATGACGCTGATCGAGGGCAAGACCGGCTGGATTGTGGTGGACCCCCTGACCGCGCGCGAGACCTCGGCCGCTGCCTTGGCCTTTGCCCGCCAGCACCTGGGCGACAAGCCGGTGTCAGCCGTCATCATCACCCATGCGCATGCCGACCACTTTGGTGGCGTGCTCGGGATCGTCACCCCGCAGGAAGTGGCCGCACGCAAACTGCCGGTGGTGGCGTCCGAAGGTTTCCTGGAAGAAGCGACCAGCGAGAACGTGATGGTGGGTACCGGCATGGCGCGGCGCTCCATCTACCAGTTTGGCCGCGACCTGCCACGCACGGCCAAGGGCAACGTGGACACCGGCCTGGGCAAGGACGTGGCCTACGGCAGCATCGGCATCATGGCCCCCAACCACCTGATTGAACAGCCGGAACAGAAGCTCCAGCTCGACGGCGTGGACTTCGTGTTCTACAACGTCCCGGGGGCCGAGTGCCCGGCCGAAATGACTTTCAGCATTCCCGCGCTCAAGCTCTACGACGGTGCCGAGAATCTGAGCCAGCAGATGCACAACCTGCTGCCGGTGCGCGGTGCCAAGGTGCGCGATGCGCTGCGCTGGTCCAACTACATGGACCAGGCACTGGTACAGACCCAGGGCGCCGAGATCTACATCGGCTCGCACAACTGGCCGGTGTGGGGCAACGCCAACATCCGCAAGCTGGTGACCATGCACCGTGACGTCTACAAGTACACCCACGACCAGACCGTGCGCCTCATCAATGCGGGCTACACGCCCCGGGAAATCGCCGACGCCGTGAAGCTGCCCAAGTCGTTGAGCGAATTCTTCGGTGTGCGCGGCTACTACGGCGACCTGCGCCACAACGTCAAGGCGGTGTACCAGTTCTACATGGGCGCCTACGACGGCAATCCGGCCAACCTGAACCCCCTGCCTCCCCAGGAGTCGGCGAAACGCTACCTCGAATTGCTCGGCGGAGCCGACAAGGCCGTGGCTGCCGCACAGGCTGCTTTTGATGTCGGCGACTACCGTTGGGCGGCGGAACTGCTGAACCACGCCGTGTTCGGCGACCCATCCGCCAAGTCCGCCAAGGAGCTGCTGGCCCGCACCTACGAGCAGATGGGCTACCAGGCCGAAGCCGCCACCTGGCGCAACTCCTACCTCACAGCCGCGCAGGAGCTGCGCAATGGCCCTCCCACCAAGGGCGTGTCCAAGGCCATGATGATCGAGATGCTGCTGCAGACCCCCATGGAGCGCTTCCTGGAAGCCATGGCCGCCGGCCTGAACGGCCCCGACGCTGAGGGCAAGGACCTCAAGGTCAACCTGGTGCTGACCGACCTGAAGGAAAGCTATGTGCTGTGGATCGAGAACGCAGTACTGCACTTCAAGCGCGCCGAACCGGCCCCTGACGCCAACGCCACACTGGCGCTGACCAAGGACATCTTCGTCAAGATGATCGCCGGCACGGCGGGCGTCAAGGACACGCTGATGTCGGACGACCTGAAGGTGACGGGAAGCAAGATCGACCTGGTGCGCTTTTTCGGCCTGATCGACAAGGCGCCGGGTACCTTCCCCATCGTCACAAAATAGTCGGACGCGCAATTTCGCTGGATTTGCGCTTGTGCTTCAAATAGTCTGCGAAAACACAGGGGACTGTTAGACCAAATAGGCAGCACATTTCGCAGACTATTGCGTAAAGTTCGGGCATCGCAACCTCACACCGGAGACCCCCATGCCCATCACCCTTGCCTCTGCCCAAGCCCAGGACGCCCGCGATGCCCTGGCCCCCTTGCGCCAGGAATTCAACCTGCCCGACGGCGTGATCTACCTCGACGGCAACTCGCTCGGCGCCCAGCCCAAGGCCGCGCTGGCGCGGGCCCAGCAGGTGATTCAGCAGGAGTGGGGCGTGGGCCTGATCCGTAGCTGGAACACGGCCGGTTGGTTCGAATTGCCGCAGCGCCTGGGCAACCAGCTCGGCAAACTGGTGGGCGCCAAAGACGGTGAAGTGGTGGTGACCGACACAACCTCGGTCAACCTGTTCAAGGTGCTGGCCGCAGCCCTGCGCAAGCAACAGGCAGCCGCACCGCACAAGCGTGTCATCGTCTCGGAGCGGCGCAACTTCCCCACCGACCTCTACATTGCCCAGGGCCTCATTGACCAGCTCCACGCCCACGGTGCCCCGGCCTACGAACTGCGCCTGATCGACGCGCCCGAAGAATTGGCCCACGCCCTGAAGGAAGACGTGGCCGTGCTCATGCTCACGCATGTGAACTACCAAACCGGCTACATGTACGACATGGCCGCCACCACCGCGCAGGCGCACCAGCACGGCGCTGTCGACATCGGCAAGACCATCCACCCGCATCCGACGCTGGGCGAGAGCATCGGCATGGCGGCGGAAGTGGCGCATGGCAGCTGCACGGATGTGCCGCCTGCGCGCA
>NZ_JAEFCH010000071.1:0-5144 GCF_016406015.1 Acidovorax sp. IB03
TCTGGGTTTCCATCCAGCTATTCTCACGTCACTGGAGCTAAATAGATACCCCTTATGAATATACAGTTTTTTGAGCAAATTGGCTGTAACAGCCCGCGCAACTGTGGCCGCACTGCCCGCCATCGTACGCCAAGCCATCGCGCAACAAGCACCGTCGGTGACGCTGCAGCGCCTCTGCCAATGCCCGCACACCCCAGTGCGAGATTGCCCTGTGGGCTACAGTCCCGCCCTTTCAATCAACGCAAGGTACTGCCATGGCGCGCAAGCCCCAAATTGTTCTCTCTTCCCTGGATGTTGACCGTATCGAAGCCCTGATTGCAGCGATGCCCGCGAGTGTCTTTCCGGGCAAGATGGAGTTGCAGGCCGAGCTGGACCGAGCAGATGTGGTGGCGCCCGAGGAGATTCCGCCCAACGTGGTCACCATGAACTCCACGGTGAAGTTCCTGATCGTCGAGACGGGCAAGGAGTTTTGCCTGACGCTGGTCTACCCACGCGACATGGACGGCAGCGCCGACAAGATTTCCATCCTGGCCCCCGTGGGCAGTGCGCTGCTGGGCCTGGCGGTGGGCGACGAACTGGCCTGGCCTGGCCCCGGCGGCAAGGCCATGACGGTGCAGGTCAAGGAAATCGTGTACCAGCCCGAAAGCTCGGGCGAATTGCACCGCTGAGCGCGGGCATGGGGCGGCGGCGCAAGCCCGTACCGCACGGCCCCCGCGTTCAAGCCCAGTTGCTGCCCAGTTGTACCAGCACCCCGGCCGCCACCAGGCTGGCCTGCCAGCGCAGCAATGTGGGCAACGACGGCGCGTGCCGCTCCACCCGGCGGTAGAGCCACTGACCAGCCACCAATGACAGCGCAAACGCCGCCACCATGCCCAGCGCATTGGCGCCGGGCGAGGTGGGCCACAGGCTGCTGACCACCGCGTTGACCAGCAGGCACACCGCGAAGTGGATGAGAAACACCGAGTACGACATTTGCCCCAGTCGCACCAGCGGGGCCACGCCCTGCCACTGGCGTACCGCAGGGGTGCGCATGGCCCACACCAACAGCAAGGCCGTTGCAAGCGCCAGCGCAATGCGCCCCCGGAAATCCAGCACCAGAGCCACAGCGCCCAGCACGGCCATGGCCCCAACCCAGCCCGCAGCGCGCGGCGCGCGGCTGGCCCAGAAGGCCATCATGCCCAGGCCGTAGGCGCCAAAGAAATATACCGCCCACACATCCCACTGAGCGTCGCGGTTGAAGCCCCAGAGCGAGGCAGCCACCCCCGCCACCACTGCCCCCTGCCCCACCCATGCGGCGCGTTGGCGGGGCAGCCCCTGCGGCAGCGCACGCACCGCAGCGAATGCCAGGACGCTGAGGGTGAAGAGCTGAAAGTCGATGGCCACGTACCACACGCCCGCCGACAGCGATTCGTGGTCTGCCACGCTGTGCAGCAGCAGTGCGTGAGTGATCAGTTGGGCGACATCTGGGTCTCCGGGCACTGAGGGGTGATCGAACCAGGGCCGCACCAGGGCACTGACCAGCACCGTAACCAGCAACGCCACCACGTAGGGCACCACCAGCCGCACGAACCGCTTGCCCACCTGCTGCCCTGCCGAATCAAAGCGCGCCACGCCTTCCGGGGCCAGGCTGGCTGCGGCGAGATAGCCGCCCAGCACCAGGAAGATCTGGACCGCCATGCGCGCGTAGTCGTACAGCCAGGCCATGAGGTCAGGCGCCAGCGGCTGCGCGATGTCGGACATGGGGCCATAGAACGCCAGGTGGTGCGCGACGATGGCTGCACAAGCCAAACCCTTGGCGGTGTCCAGAAGTGGCAGGCGAGAGGAAACTTGAGACATGCAGACAGCGAAATTGCCGGCGCTCACCCGCAGCAGTAGCGGGCTTGGGCGATAGGAGGGCGTGGAGGTAAAGCCCTCTATTGTCCACCCGGCGGGTAAAACAGACCAAATTGCTCAAACAGCGCTATCCAGCACACCTTGTGGATCAAAGCGGCGTGGAGCGTGCTCGCATGGAAACCGCGCAGTCACAGCCCACGCTGCCCAACAAAAAAAGCGGGCCCGAGGCCCGCTTTGGCTGGTTGGAACGCGCGAAGGCTTACAGCTTGAGGCGTGCGCGGGCCTCTTCGTATTCGCGGCGCAATTTGCCCACCAGTTCGGCGGTGCTGGTCACGGCGTTGATCGCGCCAATGCCCTGGCCGCAGCCCCAGATGTCTTTCCAGGCCTTCTTGGCGTCGCCGCCAAAGTTCATCTTGCTGGGGTCAGACTCGGGCAGGTTGTCAGGGTCCAGACCCGCAGCGCGGATCGACGGTGCCAGGTAGTTACCGTGTACACCCGTGAAGAGGTTGCTGTAGACGATGTCGTCCGAATTGCTGTCCACAATGGCCTGCTTGTAGGCGTCCTGCGCGCGCGCCTCGTGCGTGGCGATGAAGGCCGAGCCGATGTACGCAAAGTCGGCACCCATGGCCTGTGCCGCCAGGATGGCACCGCCCGAGGCGATGGAGCCCGACAGCGCCAGCGGGCCGTCGAACCACTGGCGGATTTCCTGAATCAAGGCAAACGGGCTCTTGGTGCCCGCGTGGCCACCAGCACCTGCGGCCACGGCGATCAGGCCGTCTGCACCCTTTTCAATCGCCTTGTGCGCAAACTTGTTGTTGATGATGTCGTGCAGCACCACTCCGCCCCAGCTGTGCACAGCCTGGTTCACATCTTCGCGTGCGCCCAAAGACGTGATGACGATCGGCACCTTGTACTTGGCGCACACCTGCATGTCGTGCTCCAGGCGGTCGTTGCTCTTGTGCACGATCTGGTTGATGGCAAAGGGCGCGGCAGGCTTGTCGGGGTTGGCCTTGTTGTAGGCCGCCAGGGTTTCGGTGATTTCGGCCAGCCATTCGTCCAGCAACTCGGCCGGGCGGGCATTGAGTGCAGGCATGGAGCCCACCACACCCGCCTTGCACTGCTCAATGACCAGCTTGGGGTTGCTGATGATGAACAGCGGCGAGCCAATCACAGGCAATGACATGTTTTGCAACACGGGAGGCAATTTGGACATGGGCAACGACTTCCAGAAACAGGTTTTGATCAAAACAGCCCTCTAGCGCTTATTCAGCAAGCGCCAGCAGCTATTATTTTTATAGCAAAGGCCTGCACCCTGCACAGGCCTTGTCTCACTCCCTAGCGGGTAGGCGCCCGCTGTCAGAAGGCTTCCAGCGCCAGCTCGGTCACGCTGGCTGCGCCTTCCACAATGCTGTCGCGCAGGCCAGGGGCCTTCACCAGAATGTGGTCAGCGTAGAACTGGGCCGTGGTGATTTTTGCGCGCATGAAGGCTTCGTCCTGTCCCTTTTGCAACAGGTCCTGCGCCACCAGCAGGCTGCGCGCCAGTTGCCAGCCCGCCACCACATTGCCCGCCAGCATCAGGTAGGGCACGCTGCCAGCAAACACAGCGTTGGGCTGGGCCTTGGTGCCACCGGCCACGAAGTCGATCACGTCGAGCAGCGCCTTGCGCGCCGCCGTGAGGCGTTTGGCCACGGCCAGCGCGGCAGGGGTGTCGCTGGCCAGCAGATCGGCCTCGGTCTTCTCGATCTGCGCAGCAATGCCCTTGGCCACCTGGCCGCCATCGCGGGCTGTCTTGCGGCCCACGAGGTCGTTGGCCTGGATGGCGGTAGTGCCTTCGTAAATGGTCAGGATCTTGGCGTCGCGGTAGTACTGGGCCGCGCCAGTTTCTTCAATGAAACCCATGCCGCCGTGCACCTGCACGCCCAGGCTGGTCACCTCCAGGCTGGTCTCGGTGCTGTAGCCCTTGACCAGCGGCACCATGAATTCGTAGAACGCCTGGTTTTGCTTGCGCGTATCGGCATCAGGGTGGTGGTGCGCTGCATCAAACGCGGCGGCAGCCACGGTGGCCATGGCACGGCAGCCTTCCACCGTGGCGCGCATGGTCATCAGCATGCGCTTCACATCGGGATGGTGAATGATGGGTGCGCTGGCAGCGATGCTGCCATCCACAGGGCGGCTTTGCACACGGTCTTTGGCGTACTGCACGGCCTTTTGATAGGCGCGTTCAGAGATCGCAATGCCCTGCATGCCCACCGCATAGCGCGCGGCGTTCATCATGATGAACATGTATTCAAGGCCACGGTTTTCCTCGCCCACCAGGTAGCCCACAGCACCGCCGTGGTCACCGAACTGCAGCACGGCGGTGGGCGATGCCTTGATGCCCAGCTTGTGCTCGATGCTCACGCAGTGCGCGTCGTTGCGGGCACCCAGCGTGCCGTCCTTGTTGACCATGAACTTCGGCACCACAAACAGGCTGATGCCCTTGACGCCCTCGGGCGCGCCCTGCACGCGGGCCAGCACCAGGTGAATGATGTTCTCGGCCATGTCGTGCTCACCGTAGGTGATGAAGATCTTGGTGCCGAAGATTTTGTAGGTGCCATCGGGCTGGGGTTCAGCGCGCGTGCGCACCAGGGCCAGATCCGAGCCCGCCTGGGGTTCGGTCAGGTTCATGGTGCCGGTCCACTCGCCGGTCACCAGCTTTTCAAGGTAAGTGGCCTTGAGCTCATCGCTACCGGCGGTGAGCAACGCCTCAATCGCGCCATCGGTCAGCAGCGGGCACAGCGCGAAGCTCATGTTGGCGCTGTTGGTCATCTCGATGCAGGCAGCGCCGATGGTCTTGGGCAGGCCCTGGCCGCCAAAGTCGGCTGGGTGCTGCAGGCCTTGCCAGCCGCCCTCGGCGTACTGGCGGAAGGCCTCCTTGAAGCCGGGGGTGGTGGTAACCACGCCGTCTTTCCAGCTCGAGGGGTTCTTGTCGCCTTCCCAGTTGAGCGGAGCCAGCACGCCTTCATTGAACTTGGCGCACTCTTCCAGCACGGCGGCGGCGGTGTCCAGGCCTGCGTCTTCAAAGCCGGGGATCTGGGCGATCTGTTCAATGTTGGCCAGGTGCTCGATGGCGAACAACATGTCCTTGACGGGTGCGGTGTAACTCATGGATGTCTCCGAGAAAGCGATATTTCGTCAAAAAAAAGGCATCGCGAGCGATGCCTTTGTACGCAGTTGGCGTTCTTACAGGGCCTTGACCAATTCCGGCACAGCCGTGAACAAGTCCGCCTCCAGCCCATAGTCCGCCACGCTGAAGATCGGCGCTTCCGGAT
>NZ_JAEFCH010000072.1:0-3788 GCF_016406015.1 Acidovorax sp. IB03
CTGGGTTTCCATCCAGCTATTCTCACGTCACTGGAGCTAAATAGATACCCCTTATATTTAAACAGTCTTTATCAAGGAGTTCGACCATGGAAGTGATTGATACGCTGTACACCGTCACCCTGCAAGACTGCCCCGATGAAGTGCCAGAGCGGGCGCGCGCGCAAGCCGAGGCACGTTATGCCAAGGCCTTGGAGCAGGCGCTTGGAGGCCCGGAAGAAGTGGCTGCCGCGCTGGACACGACGTCGGGGCTGGAAGGTGCTGCCGACGAAGATATTTCGCAAGCAGACCTGGAGCTGGCAGCACGCTGGGCCAAGGCTTGCACCACTGCGAGGCAGGCGGGATTTCGCGATCTGGGCGAAGCAGAGTGCATGTACTTTGATGTGCGCCTTTCCTGACGCGTGACATGGGCATGAAGGGTCTTGAGGAATGCGTTGCCGCTCCTGCAAGCCCCTTCCAGCGGGTCCATTCACCAACGGTGGGGGATGAACAGTAAGCAGGTGCGCATCCAGCCGCAGAGCTCAGATACAAATCGCGACAACGCGATGCCCCGATGCGAATTTGTCTGACACTTGGAACTGCGGGCTTTTGGTGGAATCTCATCCACTGGCTATTGAGGCCAGAGTGGGATGGACCATTGAGGCCCCCGCGTCCCCAATCAACGGTGTTCACACCCTATGAAGGAGCAACGCCATGACATCCAGTCACCTCTCTTCGCAAGCCGTTGCTTTGCTGGCATTTGTTGCCACGGTGACTTTGGCACTCGTGGCAGCCCTGGTGGGCTCCGCGCCCGATTGGGTGGTGCAGTCGGCAGACTCTCTGCCGCTGCTCCCTGGGCAACTGGACATGCTTTTACCTGTAGAACCTGCACGCTGAGTGGCTAACACAGCGCTGTGCAGACCACCGCTTACACGCTGAGCTGAAGCCGCAGATCCCCTGGGCTTGATGCCTTCAAGGAGCCATCAGAGCCAATCGCCTGCGGGCTTGCGCTGCGGCTTCTGCGTCCCCTGCGACCTGGGCCAGATCAGCCTGCACGGTCAGCCATGCCATCAGGGGGCGTCGCCAGCCCTGGGCTGAAGCGGCGTCTACTGCCAGTGCGACCACTTCGCGCCCGGCCTGCCCTGCACGGAACAAGGTGCCAGCGGCCACCAGGCGCGAGAGGGGATCTTCCACCCCCTTGAGCACGGCCGCAGCGTTGGCAGCACTCGACTGCGCCAAGGCGGTAGCCACCGGGCGCTGCGCGGGCGGCAACAAAGCCAGTTCATCAGCCGCCAAGGGGCGGCCCAGCAGGTAATTGGCGTAGGCTTTTTCAGGGCCTGCGGCATCCTGCTGCAGGGCCTCAAAGGGCGGGCAAGCTTGCGTCAGCGCCAAGCTGGCTGCCTGCGCCGCACAGCGCAACAGTTCTGCCCGGGCCACCAGGTCCAGCCGGCCAGTGCTGGCGAGCTCTCGGCGTGCACGTGCCCACTCCTGCCCCTCTACCCGGCTGTTGCCTGTCAGGTAGGCCTGCAAGGCCTTTTCGGTGGAGCCGTGCGCATTCATCTGCCAGTCTGGGATGGCGGGCTTGCTGGAACAAGCTGCGAGGGCAGCGCACACCAGCAGCGGTGCCCAAACGGTGCGCAGGCGGCGCGCAGACAGGCTGGAAGACTCAGGTGCCCAGCAGGCCCGTGCGGTCTGAAAAAAGCGAGTGCGCTGTGTCATGGCAGTCGAATCTCGGTGTCGCGCGCAAAAGGCCATTTGCGCTGGATTTCGTTCACCAGGCTTTCCACCTTGCGCAGGTTGCTTTCCACATCGGCGCGCAAGGCGCCCAGGTCGGTGGTGGCTTCGCGGGTGTTGGCGCCGATGGCCTGAGCCTCCACCAGCACCGCATCCACCTTCTTGAGGCTATTGCGCGTCTCGGCCAGCAAGGCATTGAGCTGCCCAACCGAGGCCCGCAGGTCAGGCACCAGCGCGTCTTTGCCGTTCTCACCAAACACCTGGCGATCGGCCTGCTTGGCCAGGCCATCCAGGCGCGCCAGCAGGGTGTTGGTGCGCTCCAGCGTGGTGATGATTTTTCGGGCATCGGCTTCGTTGCCCATCAGCACGCCCAGGGCGCCACCGGGGCCGTTCAGCTGCTGGGTCAGGGCCTGCACGTTGGCTAGGCTGCTGCCCAGGGCTGCGTCTTGCGCGGTGAGGGCATTGAGGTTGCCCAGCAGTTCACGGGCGGACGCCATCAACTGCGGAATCTCGGCCGTGGCATCGCCACGCAACACGGGGCGCACGGCACCGGCAGGCAACGGTGGGTCGGTCAGGATGCCGCTGTACGCGCGGATGTTGGTGCCCCCCACCACGCCGCGCACCAGCGTGAACACGCTGGACTCGCGCAGCCAGTGCGCGTCTTTCTGGGCCACATCCACCACGATGCGGGCGTTGCCGGTTTCGGCCAGTTCAATGCGGCGCACGCGGCCGATGGGAAAGCCCGAGAACGTCATGTCCATGCCTACCACCACGCCTTCAGAGTCATCGGCAGTGAGCACCAGGGTTTGCGTGGGCTCAAACGCACCCCGCGCATACAGCAGGTACAGGCCGGACCCCACGATCAACGCCAGCGTGAACAGCAGCAGCATCGCGGCCTTCAGCTCCAGATAGGCCACAGGACGCAGGGATTCCACATGCGCAGCATCGGCAGCGATGGGCGTGCCCGCCGGATCGGGTGGCGCAGCAGATGGGGGCGGGGGTACGGAAGGGTTCATGGCAAACAATCTGTACGGCCCCAACGGGCCGGGGATGGTGGGGGCATGGTCTGGTTCAGGGGCCGCATCAGTAGTAGTTCCCCACCAGCGAGCCAACTTCGATGAGCAGCAGCACGGCAAACATGCGCGCCAGCCCGCCCAGTTCTGAATCGGGCTGCGTGCGCTCGCCCGTGTCGTACAACCCGGCGGCCATGGGGATGAGCGCCACCGCCAGGCTGAACAACACGGTTTTGATGACGAAGACCAGCGTGACCGCAGGCGCAAACACATGCCCAAACATGCGCGTGTAGCTGGGCAGGCCCGCCAGGCTGAAGCCATACACGCCGAGGTAGGCCAACACCAGGGCGACCACGCAGCTCAACGCCGCCAGGGTGATGCAGGCAAACACGCCCGCTACGGCGCGGGGCAGCAGCTCCACACGAATGGGGTCAGCCCCCGCATGGCTCAGGCGGGCCAGGTGGCCAGACTGGCGCAGCAGCGCCAGCTGCGTGCCGTTGGGAATGGTGCAGCGCATGGCCACGAACAGCGCAGCCGTCAAAGGGATCAGCTCCAGCACCAGCACGCGGATCACCATCTCCAGCGCGTAGCGCGACAAGCCATAGCTGATGGCCGTGACAACCACGATGCGCGTGAGCACCAGGCTGATCAGCGCTGCCAACACGGTAAAACCCAGCAGCACCGGGGCGGTGTCCAGATACAGGTGGCGTGCCAGAGCGCGCCGGGTGACCTTGCCGTAACTGGACGGCGACAGCACCAGCACACACACCACGGCACCCAGGTACAAGATGCGCCACCAGGCCAGCGCCCAGCGCCGCACCACGCCCCAGGCGCGTTCGGACAGGGAAAGGCCGGGCAAGCGCGAAATCATGGCTGGATCATAGCTGCGCACCGGGCCACACCGCGTTTCAGGCAGCGGCCGATGACATCAAACGTTTTTGGCCTCCAGCGCTTATCCATCAAGCGCCGCCAGCTATCAAAACAGAAGCACACAAAGCACTTTGAAACATGGCGGATTCAAGTCCAAGTGCAACATTTATTGTTGTTGCTCAGTGCACAGACTCA
>NZ_JAEFCH010000073.1:0-3526 GCF_016406015.1 Acidovorax sp. IB03
ATGGCGCTTCCGCGGTGCGATACTTGGCCTCATGCGGTTAAAACGCCTATCCGTATGGCCGGTTTTCTGGACGCCACCGCTGCGCGCCTGCAGCACCTGCCCGCCAGCGACCGCCCCACGGTGGTCATCCCCAGCTACAACGGCGCGCGCAAGCTGCCGCTGCTCACGCCGCTGCTGGCGCTGCTGCTGGCCCGTGAGGGGCTACCCGTGCTGATCCACGGCACGGCCACCGAATCGACCCGGGTTTTTACGTCAGAAGTGCTCGCAGCCCTTGGTATACCTGCGCAAGCAGCTATTAAAAAAATAGCAAATGGCGAGGTGGCGTTTGTCCCCACCGCCCTGCTGAGCCCCGGGCTGCAGCGTCTGCTGGAGGTGCGCCGCGTGGTGAACCTGCGCAACCCGGCACACAGCCTGGTCAAACTCATGAACCCGTGCGTGGGCAAAAGCCTGATCGTCAGCAGCTACACGCACCCCGAATACGCGATCTCCATGGCCGCCACCTTTGCACTCACCCAGGCCAACGCCCTGCTGCTGCGCGGCACCGAGGGCGAGGCCGTGGCCGACCCGCGCCGCACGCCCACGATGCAGGCCTTTGTGAACGGCCAGACCTTTACCTTGCAGGAGCACCAGGCCGGCCCGCTGACCAGCCTGCCCAACCTGCCCACGCAACTGGACGCAGCCACCACCGCAGCCTATATTCAAAGTGTGATGACCGGCGCACAGCCCGTACCCGCCCCCATTGCGCAACAGGTGGCCCACATCTTGCAGTTAGTCGAATCACTATGAAACACGATCTCTCCGACTCCAACGCGGCAGGCCAGGTCACCCTGGTCGGCGCCGGCCCGGGCGACCCGGAGCTGCTGACCCTCAAAGCGCTCAAAGCCATCCAGGCCGCCACGGTGCTGATGGTGGACGACCTGGTCAACGAAGCCATCGTGGCCTACGCATCCCCCGAAGCACGCATCGTGCACGTGGGCAAGCGCGGGGGCTGCAAGTCGACACCGCAGTCGTTTATCGAAAAGCTCATGGTCACCGCCGCACTCGAAGGCGAGAACGTGGTACGCCTCAAGGGTGGTGACCCGTTCATCTTTGGCCGTGGTGGTGAAGAGGTAGAGAACCTGCAGGCTGCCGGCATCCGCGTGAGCGTCATTAACGGCATCACCTCGGGTCTGGCCGCTGTCACCTCATTGAATGTGCCACTGACGCACCGCGAGCACGCGCATGGCGTGGTGTTTGTGACCGGCCACGCCAAGCCCGGCGACACCGGTACCGACTGGCGCGCGCTGGCGCACACGGCCTACCAGGCCAAGCTGACTTTGGTGATTTACATGGGTGTGAGCGGTGCCGCCCACATCCAGGACGAACTGCTGTACGGCCTGCCCGACACCACCCCCGTGGCCATCGTGCACAACGCCAGCCTGCCCACGCAGCGCCATGCAGTCTGCACACTGGGCGAGCTGCAGACCACCATCGCCCGGGAAGGCCTGGCCAGCCCCAGCGTCATCGTGGTCGGTGATGTGATGCAGGGCCTGCTGGCCGCAGCCCAGGTCCCCGAACGGGAACCCCTGGGCCAGACGCGCACCGCCTGAGCGTTCAGGCAGCCGCGAGCTGCTGGTTTTGTGGTGTGCGCGTGGCCCCCACCGCCAGCAGCGCCAAGGCCAGCGCCAGGGTGTAGTGCATCAATTGCACGGTGTTGAACAAGCCCAGGTAGTTGCTGTCGGCCTTGCCAGTAGCCGCCACCACAAAGCTGCCCAGCAAAGCCAGCGTGCCCGCCAAGCCCCAGGTATTGCGCTGCTGCACCGCCGTCCAGGCAATCACCAGCGCACACACGCCCGGCACCACCTGCGACCAGAGCGCCAGACCGGCCAGCGTCAGCACGATGCCGACACCCCCCACGACCAGCACAAAACGCCCGACCGCCGCGCCACGTGTGGCCAGCGGCGCATCCGGCCAGCGCAGGCCTGATGCAAGCAACGGAAACGCAGCACATGCGGCCAGCAGGCTGGTGAAACGGTGTGGCCCCAGCATCTCGGCCCAGCCCGAATACCGCAGTACACCCAGGCAGGCCGCCAAACCGATCAGGCCGGCGGCCACTGCCACAGCAGGCCGCTGGCGCAGGTGAAACCACAGGATAGCGGCACACACCAGCAGCAGCACCAGATCCGACAAGGCGTCCGGATTCATGCTGCCACTCCCACCGCGTTGGCAGGGGCAACGGCCTGGCGATTCAGCCAGACCACACTGCCCACACACAACACCAGCAACGCACCCTTGAGCAGCAGCGGCGCCTCAAACCCAAACCACTGCGGCACGGCGGCGAACGACACACCCAGCGCCAGCAGACGCACCTGCTCCAGCCACTTGCCCCAGACAAAACGCTCGAGCAGCGCCCCCAGCGCCACCGCCGTGACCAAAATGCCCAGCGCGTACACCGCGGCCGTGCCTCTGTCCAGGCCCTTGGCCACACCGATGAAATGCGAAACAAAAAGCACCAGCACCGCGGACTGCAGCGCCACGTACCAACGCAGCGGCGCGGGGGTTTGCACATCAAAGCGGGTAAAGGTGCGGGGCTCGAAATGTTCGATGGGTTCGTCGGTCCAGCCGCCCGGTGGCGCCACCCAGACACCCAGCTTGGCGCGCCAGCCCTTTGCCGCACGGGACATCTGCCACAGGTCGGCGTAGTAGTGCAGGTTGCCCTTGATCGGGCTGAAGCTGTGCAGCGGCTTGCGGATGCCGTAGCAAATTTTCTCGTCATCGCGCTCGTCGGCAAAAGTGCCGAACAGACGGTCCCACAGGACCAGGATACCGCCGTAGTTCTTGTCGATGCAGTAGTCGTTCTGGCCGTGGTGCACGCGGTGGTTGCTGGGCGTGACCAGAATGCGGTCCAGCACGCCCATGCGGCCTATCAGCTCGGTGTGCACCCAGTACTGGTACAGCAGGTCGATCAGGCCCACGATCACCAGCATCTGCCATGGGATACCGAGCACCGCCAGGGGCAGGTAAAACACCCAGCCGAATAACGCGCCGGTAGAGGTCTGCCGCAGTGCGGTGGACAGGTTGTAGTACTCCGATGAGTGGTGCACCACATGCGAGGCCCACATGACATTGACCTCGTGGTACATGCGGTGCGCCCAGTAGTAACACAGGTCGTACAGCACCAGGGCCAGAATCCACAGCGGAATACTGCTCATGGACCATTCGGTAAAGCGGTAGGCCTCATACACCGCGATGTAGATGCCCAGCGTGGCGATCTTGGTGAAGGCGTTGGTCACCTGGCTCAACAGGCCATGGTGCAGGCTGGTGATGGCGTCGGGAATGTCGTAGACCGCCACACCGCGCCGCCGGGCCACCCAGGCCTCGAGCAGGATGGTGAGCATGAATACGGGTATGGCGTAAACAATGGGATTCATGGTTTTGTCTCTCTCGTTATGCAGCGCCTCTGTATCGGGTACCGTCATCGTTGAAAGTATACACTAGTGTGGTGTCTCAAAAATAGATAGAACTATTTTGACCGGTGTTGGTCGAA
>NZ_JAEFCH010000074.1:0-3479 GCF_016406015.1 Acidovorax sp. IB03
TCCAAATTCCCAACGAAAAAAATGCCAGTCAGCTCTTAACTGACTGGCATTGGGCGTTGGCCAGCCTTTTTTCATCCCGCCGTCACCCTGCGGCCCATTCCAGAGGCACTGCGTGACGGGTGGCCGTCTTTCATCGCACTGCTACCATCGCCCACCTGACTTCTGACATGCCTTTGCGCCGATCCCTGCGTCACTTGATGGTTTTGTTGCTGCTGTGCGGGGTGCTGCTCAGCGGCTGGCTGGCCTATGTGGTGGCATTGCGTGTGGGGCAGGCGCAGATCCAGGCCACGGGGCTGCACCGGCTGGAGCTGTACACCGCCAGCTTGCAGCGTGAGATCAGCAAATACGCCTTTCTTCCTGGCACGCTGGATCTGGAAAAAGAGGTGCTGGCCCTGCTGGCGCCCGATGCCTCCGCCGCGCAGGCCGAGGAAGTCAGCGCCTATCTCGAACAGTTGAATGAGCGCGCAGGCACGCTGTCCATCTACGTCATCAACCTGGATGGCCGGGTGGTGGCCACCAGCAACTGGCGGCGGCCTGACAGCTTCATGGGCGAGGACCTACAGTTCCGCCCCTACTTTCGCGATGCACTCAGCAGTGGCACCGGGCGCCTGTTTGGCATCGGCACCACGCGCGGAGAGCCTGGCTACTACCTGGCATCTGCGCTGCTCGACGGCAACCGCACCGTGGGTGTGGCGGTCACCAAGGTCAGCCTGGACCAGCTGGAGCAGTCGTGGTCCACCGTTGAGGCCCCGGTCATCGTGACCCACGAGAACGGCGTGGTGATTCTGGGCTCGGTGCCCGACTGGAAATTCACGGCCCTGCGCCCGCTGGACGAGAACACGCGCAAGGCGTTTGACCAAACCCTGCAGTACAACCGCCGTGCCCTCTCGCCCCTGGGCATCAAGGTGCTGAGCGATCTGGACCAGGGCGCGCGCGTGGTGCACGTGGCGCGTGAGGGCACCGAGATGGCATCGGTGTACCCGGTCACTGGCCGGTTTCTGACCCAGGCGCGTGCCTTGCCGGGCACACCGTGGACGATCACCGTGTTCTCGCACATGGCGCGGGCCGACGAGGCGGCCCAGAGTTATGCCCTGATTGCCAGCACGGGCACGGCCTTCTTGGCGCTGCTCGGTTTCATGCTCAACCAGCGGCGCCGCCACCAGCGCGATCGCGTGCGTGACCGGCTGGCCGCACGCGAGGCGCTGCAGGCCGCGCACGATGAGCTGGAGCGCAAGGTGCAGCAGCGCACGTCCGACTTGCAACAAACCAACGAACGCCTGCAGCAGGAAGTGCAAGAGCGCATCCGTGCAGAAGCCACCCTCAGGGCCGCGCAGAACGAGCTGGTGCAGGCGGGCAAGCTGGCGGTGATTGGGCAGCTCTCCACCGGCGTGGCCCATGAACTGAACCAGCCCCTGACGGCGCTGCGTACTTTGTCGGGCAACAGCCTGCGGTTTCTGGAGCGGGGCGACCTGGCCACCGTGCAGATCAACCTCGAACGCATTGCCCAGTTGGCTGACCGCATGGGCCTCATCACGGGCGAATTGCGTGCGTTTGCGCGCAAGTCTTCCGGCGAGCCGGGTGCCGTGCCGGTGCGCGCAGCCCTTAGCAATGCCCTTGCGGTGCTGGAATCACGAATCCAGCAATCCAGCGCCCAGGTCGAAGTTCAGGTGGCTGAACCCGAACCCATAGCCTGGTGCGACGGCAACCGTCTGGAGCAAGTGCTTGTCAACCTGATCAACAACGCGCTTGATGCCATGGCGGGCGCGCCCACGCCGTGCGTGCAGGTGCGTTGCGAGTTGCTCCATGGCCAGGTGCATGTGCAGGTGCGGGACCATGGGCCAGGGCTGTCTGAAGAGGCGATTGCCCATTTGTTTGAGCCGTTCTTCACAACCAAGAGCTCAGGTGACGGCCTGGGCCTGGGCCTGGCCTTGTCGGCCGGTATCGTGCGCGAATCGGGCGGCACGCTCGGCGGTGCCAACCACCCCGGCGGTGGCGCAGTCTTCCATCTCACCCTGCCTGCGGCACAGCCGGGCCACCCACAACCATCATGACTGATGACCTCAAGGTGCTGATCGTCGAAGACGATCCCGACATTGTTCTGGGTTGCGAGCAGGCCTTGCAGCTCGAAGGCATTGCCACTGAAAGCGCCCCCAGCGCAGAGAAGGCGCGCGCGCGGCTGGGGCGTGATTTTCGGGGTGTGGTGGTCAGCGACATTCGCTTGCCGCAAATGGATGGCATGGCTTTTCTCCAAGAAATCATGCGCACCGATCCCGAGCTGCCGGTGGTGCTGATCACGGGCCACGGCGATATTTCCATGGCCGTGCAAGCCATGAAGGATGGCGCACACGACTTCATCCAGAAGCCCTTCACGCCAGAGCAGCTGGTGAGCGCGGTGCGCCGTGCGCTGGACAAGCGCCGCCTGGTGCTGGAAGTGCGTGATTTGCGCAGCCAGCTGGCGCAGCGCGACGCCATTGAGCGGCTGGTGATGGGCCGCGCGCCCAACATACGGCAACTGCGCGAAGTGCTCTCGGGGCTGGCTGCCAGCTCGGTGGATGTGCTGATCCACGGCGAGACCGGCACCGGCAAGGAGCTGGTGGCCCGCTGCCTGCACGAAGCCAGCCCACGCAGCAAGGGCCACTTTGTGGCCATCAACTGCGGCGGGCTGCCCGACACGCTTTTCGACAGCGAAATGTTTGGCAACGAAGCCGGGGCCTTCACCGGCGCGGGCAAGCGGCGCATTGGCAAGCTGGAACATGCCAGCGGTGGCACGCTGTTCCTCGATGAAATCGAGAGCATGCCCATGGCCATGCAGATCAAGCTGCTGCGCGTGCTCCAAGAGCGTGTGCTCGAACGCCTGGGCTCCAACACCCTCATTCCCATCGACTGCCGCGTGGTGGCCGCCACCAAGGTGGATTTGCTGGACCTGTGCAAACAAGGCAAGTTTCGCGAAGACCTGTACTACCGCCTGAGCATCGCCACGGTGGATCTGCCGCCGCTGCGAGAACGCCGTGAAGACGTACCGTTGCTCTTCGAGCACTTTCTGATGCTGAGCGCGGCGCGCCACCAGCTGCCCGTGCCCGAGCTGGCCCCCGGCCAGCTGCAGCAACTGCTGGGCTACCACTGGCCCGGCAATGTGCGTGAACTGCGCAACGTGGCCGAGCGGGCGGTGCTGGGCATTGCCGCCAGCGCTGCGCCATTTGCCGCAAAGGCGGGCGAGGGCGCAGAACCCGCGCCCGTGCAGGCCCTGGCTGCCGCGGTGGATGCGTTCGAGCGCACCTTGATTGCCGAGGCCTTGCGCCAGCACGGTGGCAACCTCACCCGCACGGCCGAGGCTCTACGGGTGCCCAAGACCACGCTGCACGACAAGATCCGCAGGCACGGCCTGGGTTCATGAGCCCAGCGGCTGTGCGCAAGGGCCACTATTGGGCAATGCCGCTCAGTTAAGTCTGAGCGGCATTTTTTTGACGGGATACTGGGTC
>NZ_JAEFCH010000075.1:0-2857 GCF_016406015.1 Acidovorax sp. IB03
GCGTTGCCGCAACGCGGGCAGACGAAGCCTTGGGGCCACCGAAGCTTCTCCAGGAGCCTACGTCCGTTTTGCCAGCGTCTACCGCAGCTTCGAAGACGTGGACGACTTCCGGGCGCTGGTGGATGAGGTCAAGCGTTAGCCGCAGCACGCCCACGCTAATCCCCCGGCCAAACAGCCCCCAAACGCCGTTCATCCCCCCATAGCCGCCGCTTGTCGGCTCAGTGCACCTTCCTGCTTGAGGCGGGTCGACGGCCAGGATAAGCTGCAAACCCCAGACCGTGCCGGCGCCAGCTTCCGAGATGACAGACGGACAGCGGCTCGGCAGTCCATGAAAAAGGCTTCGTGATGAAATCGCTACGCCAGGGTGGGTTGACCCTGATTGAACTCTTGGTCGTCCTGTCGATTGCTGTCATTTTGATGGCGCTCGCTGCGCCGTCCTTTAACGAGACCTTGCGCCGCAACCGCATCGAGACTGCCGCCAATGGTCTGCTGAGCGCCTTGAACTTACGTCGGTTTCCCTTACCGCCACCATCGACTAAAAAAACAGCCGGTCTCCATAAGCGGCGGATTCTACTTATCCTTTCTGTAAAGAACATATACGTATAAATACTGGTTGTAAGAAATCATTTAGTGGACAAAAAAAGTCAAAATTTTTTTCTCATCCCCTTTGGCGCTTTTAGTCACCGTTAATTCGAGACATTTTCTTAGCACCAATCAGTCACACCAAAAAAACAACCGCTAAATTGAGAAACCCTGAAATAAATCACATAAGCATCTATAGACGCCCTTTCAATCTGCCATATCAATTCTATTGAGGCGCATCACTTTCCCAGCCCAAAATGTGCCTTTTGCTCGCCACATAACCACTCAGCCTCCGACGAAATGCATTCAGTTCGAGCCCGGCGACCATTCTCTTTAATCGTTTTTTCATGAGATTCCTGCCGACCGCGCGCCGACAAAGATCCGACAAGCCTGAGACAGGCCTCACGTGCTTCATCTATATGGCAAAAAAGCGATGTCTCATTCTCTGGCCAGAACAGCATAGGACATAGGTGGTGGCATGCGCGCTAACACAGAATCATGGCGCCAGACGGATACAAGCCCTAGCATGGCGGCTCTGCCCGATTATCCAGCGCTTACTATGGGTTCTTGATGAAAACCAAACATCGCAAATGGCTATGGCTTCTACTCCCGCTGGCTCTGTTTGCCGGCCTTCTGGCTGTCAGTGACACCTTATTCCGGCAGGCCGTGGCCAAAAGCCCTGCCTTCCCCTTCTCCGCCTGTCAAAAGGTGTGGGGGCACCGTGGCTTAGTCGGTAGTGGTGATGAAAACAGCCTGCGTAGTGTGGGGGCGGCTTTTGCCCATGGTGCCGTCGGCGTGGAAATCGATGTGCTCTATGACGCGGCACTTGATGATTTTGTGGTGTCGCACGACAGGCCGTACACCCTTTACGACGGCCAGCCGCTGCACTTGGAAGCGGTGCTACAACACTATGGCAAGGCCGGCTTTTTCTGGCTGGATGCCAAAGACCTGCGCAAGCTCTCGCCATGGACTGCCCGCAAGGCAACAGCGCGCTTGGCTGCGCTGATTGAAAAGTACCAGTTACAGCAAAGGGCACTGGTCGAGTCACGCAGTGCGCTGTATTTGGCGTGGCTGGCCAATAAGGGCGTTTACACCAGCTATCTCATCAGCCCCAACGATCAGAAATACAGCGCCTTGGTTTTCAAGCTCAATGCACGCCTCATGAAACTGGGCTATGCCTTGGGTGGTCTTGGCGCACTCTCCACGAATGATTTCCGTTATAGCGAGACAGTGGCTGCCACCTTTGCACCGGCACCGTTTCTACTCTCAACCGTTAACAATGCCCAAGCCTTGCAACAATGGTCGGCGCGGCCCGAGGTCAAAGTCATACTCTCTGATGATGATCACTTTGCCCTTTCAGCCTGTCAGCCACATCCATAATGGACTTCGCGCAAGTGGCCCTGCCGCCACTTCCGTGCACCACCGCATAGAGGGATCGAGCCATGAACACTACACCCACTATTCAGTTCACCGATGGCGCTGCCTATGAGCGCTATATGGGCATTTGGAGCCGCATGGTAGGCGCGCAATTTCTGCACTGGCTGTCTGCTGTGGATGGTATGCGCTGGCTGGATGTGGGTTGTGGCAATGGTGCTTTCACGGAGATGCTGGCCCAGCATGGCGCACCTTCCACCTTAGCCGGCATTGATCCCTCAGCAGAGCAACTGGCTTTTGCACGCACACTGCCCTCCTTGGCAGGCGCCGATTTGCGCGCAGGCGATGCCATGGCCCTGCCTTTTGCCGATAACAGCTTTGATGCCGCCGTGATGCCGCTGGTGATTTTCTTTGTGCCCGAACCACGGCGTGGCGTGACGGAAATGGCGCGCGTGGTAGCGCCAGGGGGCTTGGTTACCGCCTATGCCTGGGATATGCCGGGTGGTGGCTTTCCTTATGCAGCTTTGCAAGCAGAAATGCGTGCCTTGGGCGCTCAGGTGGCCATGCCACCCAGTGCTGACGCCTCGCGCATGGAAATTCTGCAAGAACTCTGGCGCGATGCAGGCCTTGCCGAAATTCAAAGCCGTGAAATCACCGTGCACAGAAGCTTTGCCAATTTCGACGATTACTGGACCACGATTTTGGGCGGCCCCAGTGTGGCCGCCAGCATGACCACATTAACGGAAGAAGCACGTGCTGCACTTAAAACCCGTATGCAGGAATTGCTGCCGCCCAATACCAAGGGTGAAATCGTGATCAGCGCCAAAGCCAATGCCATCAGTGGGGACGGATAGGCGTTTTAACCGCATGAGGCCAAGTATCGCACCGCGGAAGCGCCATC
>NZ_JAEFCH010000076.1:0-2739 GCF_016406015.1 Acidovorax sp. IB03
GGCAAGCGAGCGCTCAACCTTCCTTGGCCGAACGTGTTTCGAGGCCCAAAACTCGCGCCATACTTGGCCTCATGCGGTTGAATTTCCTATCCGTTGATTGCGCGGATTGTCGATGGCAGCCATTTCGACGAATTCAAAGCGCGCTACGGCACGACTTTAGTCTGCGGCTTTGCGCATATTCACGGCATGCCGGTCGGTATCATTGCGAACAATGGTATTTTGTTTTCTGAGTCCGCATTGAAAGGCACGCACTTCATTGAACTGTGCTGCCAGCGCAAAATTCCGCTGGTATTTTTACAGAACATCACTGGCTTCATGGTCGGACGCAAATACGAAAACGAAGGCATCGCGCGTAACGGCGCGAAGATGGTGACGGCCGTAGCGACAGCAAATGTACCGAAGTTCACTGTGATTATCGGTGGCAGTTTTGGTGCTGGCAATTACGGTATGTGCGGCCGCGCTTTCTCGCCACGCTTCATGTGGATGTGGCCGAATGCGCGCATCAGCGTCATGGGTGGCGAGCAGGCCGCCAGCGTACTGGCGACCGTGAAACGCGATGGTATAGAAGGCAAAGGTGGTAGCTGGAGCGCCGACGAAGAAGCCGCATTCAAACAACCGATCAAAGAGCAATACGAACATCAGGGGCACCCGTATTACGCCTCCGCCCGTTTGTGGGATGACGGCGTGATTGACCCTGCCGATACCCGCATGGTGCTGGGGCTGGGCTTGAGCGCCGCGCTGAATGCGCCGATTCCGGATGTGAAGTTTGGTTTATTCAGGATGTAAGTTATATGAAACGCTATGCGCTGATTAGCGTATTCATGCTGGCTGCAAGTTCGGGAATTGCCCGGGCAGAGGAGCAATTATCCACAGCTTTAAATGAATCGGTGATTAAGCTTCCTACCACCGTCAGTAACATATTTAATCAGGTGATCACTAAGGACATGGTCGTGACCCAGTTTCGGCCGCATGGTGAAGGACCGTTTCCGATCGCAATTTTATTGCATGGACGTAGTTATAAAGATCGCTCTAAACCAGGCCGCGAACGTTTTTTGCAGGCCACAAAATATTTTGTTAACCGTGGTTTTGCCGTTTGGGTACCGACACGTCTTGGATATGGTGAGTCAGGAACTGAGCCTGATCCTGAATACTCGGGCACTTGTTCGGGTAAAAAATATATACCTGCGTATGAAGTTGCGGCAAGCAGTACGCTTGATGTGATCGCCTATGCAAAGCAACAAAGTTATGTCGATCCGGCGCGCATTGTCGTTCTTGGGCAATCCTATGGTGGTACGACTGCTATCACGCTTGCTGCGAAGAATCCCTCAGGTCTGATCGCCGCTATTAATTTTGCTGGCGGTGGTGGCGGCAATCCCGAGACGCAGCCAAATGAGCCATGCCGTCCTGATTTATTGAAAGAGATGTTCGGGCTTTACGGCAAAACTGCAAAGGTGCCGAGTCTGTGGATTTATACCGAGAACGATAAATATTTTGGCCCTGTTTATCCTAAGCAATGGTTTGCAGAGTTTCAAAAACAATCTCCGGTCAGTCAGCTTGCCGAATACCGGGCTATGCCTGCGTTTGGCGATAATGGACACTTTTTTTTCTCTCGAGGGTTTTCTATCTGGCGGCCTGTTGTTGACGAATTTTTGCGTCGCCAAGGCGTTCCCATTCCGCACACTCCCGGAAGTTTTCAAGACACAGGTTTTGCAAATATCCATGAGCCTGCCAGCTTACCTGTCAACAAAGCTGAAATACGGGAGCGCTACGTGAAATTTCTAGAATTAGACCTTCCGCGTGCCTTTGTTTTGGATGCTGCCGGTGAATTTGCCGGATATGCAGGAGGAACGCCCGATGCGCTGGAAAAAGCAATGGCGATTTGTAAAAAGCGTGCGCAAAAGGAATGCTTGGCTTATGCGGTGGATGATAAGGTTGTCTGGAAAAATCTAATATCAGCGAACACTAAGGAACAGTTACTCCGGTGATTTTTCAGATCGTCAAAAAACTCAATGAGAAAATCCTCATAACGATGGCCAACTATTCGTAAGGAAGTGCAGTATGCAAACCCTGAGTCTCACTATTCAACACGCGGTTGCCACCGTGACCCTGAATCGTCCCGATGTGCGCAATGCGTTCAATGAAACCACGATAGCGGAAATCACGCAGGTGTTTCAGGCACTCGATGCGGACGCGGCTGTGCGTGCGATTGTGCTGGCAGCGAATGGCCCGGCGTTTTGTGCCGGTGCTGATCTGAACTGGATGAAAAAGATGGCGGATTACACGCATGCCGAAAATCTCGCCGATGCCGGTCAGCTGGCGGCGATGCTGGCAGCGATTTATCGTTGCAGCAAGCCGGTGGTCGCGAAAGTGCAGGGCGATTGTTATGCCGGTGGCATGGGGTTGGTGGCTGCGTGCGATATTGCGGTCAGTGTCGATAGCGCGAATTACTGCCTCAGCGAAGTGAAGCTCGGTCTGATTCCTGCGACGATTTCGCCGTATGTCATCAAGGCGATGGGCGAGAGCGCAGCGCGGCGTTCTCCTGCAAAGGCCGGGGAGTCTGCCCCTCGTGCACCACCCGGCGCATGGTGGAGACAGCAGCGCACCTGAACGACCACGTATTCCCCCGCCTGCCGGTGCGCCAGTGGGTGCTCTCCGTGCCCAAGAGGTTGCGGTACTTCATGCAACGCGACGGAGCGGTGCTGAGCATGGTGCTGCGCATCTTTCTGCGGGTGATCGCAC
>NZ_JAEFCH010000077.1:0-2723 GCF_016406015.1 Acidovorax sp. IB03
CAGACACACCCGCATCTGTTTCACAAGCGACCATATGATCGTCCGGGATGCGACATCTACGCACCTTGCTGATCTGAAAACAAAAACGTTTTCACTGCTGCTTGTGGACATCAAGCAAATCGGTGCACTACCGATTTTTTAGATTACAGAGATGATTTTGACTACCAAGGCACGTTATGGGCAGTCGCCAATTGCTGGTGTCACTCCGTATATTTGGCTGCGCTTAATCCTTGAGGTTCACGCCCAAATCACCCAGCTTTTTCGCAAATGAGTCCCTGCGTTTCGCCGCCTTGGCCGCTGTTTCGGTGGCCGCTTGGATGGCCTTGGGGCCTTTATGGGCAGCCGCTTTGATCAACCCAAACTTGTGGGCGGCATCTGCCTCGGCCCGCTTGAATGTGGCAATCAGTTCAGCATGTGTAATGGGTGGATTCACATTGGCTCCCATATCAATCAGCGTCGTGGTTCTTAAATTTGGACGTTGGTGCGAAGCAAGGCGGTTCTCAATTCGCGAGTGGCGGGTTTGGCAATATCCACCTTTTGCACCGCCTGGTCGAACGAAGAGCCGGGCTTGATGCTGGTAGGCAGTATCTTTTTGGCTGGCAGCTTGGCGGGGTAGGTGCCTTTAGCCGGACACATGCGAACGGAAAACCCGAATTCGTCGAGCAGGCCTTTCGCATACAGCTCTGCCAATTGGTGAAACGATACAAAGGTGGAGCGTTTCACGTCTTTGAACCCGGGCTGGCTCACATCACGAACGAGCTCGAATTTGCCCAGCGAGTCGCGCTGTGTATCGGTAAAAGGATGCAGCAAGAAAGTCTGACGAACGCCATCCTTTTTGGACACCAAAGTGTGCTCGACGGCTATATCGGTTAACAGCATATTTTTTTATCTCCGCGAGTTGCAGTTTGCACGGCGGCATCAGTCGGCGTACCGACCAAAGTCGCAGATTTTGTTTTCAAACCCCGTCACCGAGGTGCGCGATGCGGGCAAAAATCACCCGAAGGGCGAGGACTGTAACTGAAGGGCCGCCAATCGGCGATCCGCGCTGTATGGCAAACCGACCGCTTCGGGTTGAAAACTGTTGGCCCATGGAGATTGGGCAAAAGCCCGAAGGTTGTCTGAAAGCCGCATGGAGTCGTTCTTGGCGCTGTGGCCAGTGGGGTGCAAAGATACTGGGCTGGTCGCGGCGCAGTTTGCCGGTCTCATCACAGCCGTTGCCGTGCAGCGATGCCATGATCTGACTTGCCTCCAAACCCAGCATTCCCTCATCCACTCCATGTATCTCACCCCACCCACCGTCCTCATCCTCGCCTCGGGCCGTGGCGAGCGTTTCAAAGCGTCGGGCGGCAGCGTTCACAAATTGCAGGCCTTGCTGGCGGGCAAGCCCGTGTTGCAACACACGCTGGATGCCGTGCGCGCCAGTGGATTGCCTTGGCATGTGGAAGATGTGGGGCACCCTGGCATGGGTGATTCGATTGCGGCGGCTGTGCGGCACACGGTCGATGCGGCGGGCTGGTTGGTGTTGCCGGGCGATTTGCCACTGGTGCAGCCCGCCACGCTGCAGGCCATTGCGCAGGTGCTGCGGGACCAGCGGGCCGTGGTGGCATGGCCCGAGTTTGGGGGTGAGCGGGGGCACCCTGTGGCGTTTGGGCGGGATTGCCTGCCTGACTTGCTGGCCCTGCAAGGCGAAAAGGGCGCTGCGCCCGTGGTGCGCAAGTGGGCAGAGCAGGGGCGGGGGCTGGCTGTGCCGGTGCAGGACGAAGGCGTGGTGACGGACATTGACACCGTGGATGCGCTGGCGCGGGCCGAGGCGCTTTGGCACCAGCGCCAGGCTGGTGGGTGATCAACCTCTAGGCCCGTGGCAGGCACTGCGGCCACCAAGGTTCGGGCCCCATGAAAAAAGCCGCTGTGGTTGCAGCGGCTTTTTGCTTGGCAGGGCAGCAGCGCGGCGCAAAAGCCGTTGCCATGCGCGGGGTGCGCCGGGCTTATTTGGCAGTAATCACCGCGCAGGCCAGGCGGGGCCCGGCGTTGCCGGTGGGTTGGGTGGCGTAGTCGTCGGGGTCGCGGTGCACGATGAGGCCCTTGCCCACGATGTTGTTGGCGGTGCTGCCCACGCGAATGCTGCGTGTTTCAAATTGGAAGCTGACGGTGCCGTTGGCATCGGCCTTCAGGCTGGGCAGGTCGCCGGTGTGGTGTTCGCCCTTGCCGTGGTGGCCGTGGGGTTTGCCGCCGGGGTTGAAGTGGCCGCCTGCGCTCATGCCGTCGCCGCTGCTGCAGTCGCCTTTTTCGTGGATGTGAAAGCCATGCTCAGCACCGGGCTTGAGGCCGCTGATGGTGCCCGACACCTTCACCACATCACCCGTTTGCGCAAACTGCACGGTGCCTGCGGTGGTGTTGCCCCGGGTGGGCTGCAACTGTGCGGTGGCGGTGGGGCCTGCGTTATAGCTGGCACAGCCTGCCAGCGCGGCCACGGCGGTAGCCGCCAAGACAAAGCGAAGATTCATCACATGCTCCTGGAGTGAAGGAAAGTGTGGGCCGCCACTGGCGCAATTCAAAAAGTGCTGGGCGGCCGCAAAGCTATGTTACGCACGGCAGGTGCGTTGTGGGTGGGCCCAGGGCCACAAAGTCTGGTGCAAGAGGTGTGGAAATGTTTAAATACTGTATAAAAATAAGGGGTATCTATTTAGCTCCAGTGACGTGAGAATAGCTGGATGGAAACCCAG
>NZ_JAEFCH010000078.1:0-2604 GCF_016406015.1 Acidovorax sp. IB03
GGTAACAGGCCGACGGCGCCAACGGCGGTGTAGGTGGAGACGTCCATGCCATCTGAACAAACCTTCGATCTGAGCGACAATAGCGCAGGGCGTTGAGGATCTAACGATGCAGCTGACATTCGGTGATGCCGAGGGCTTGGGCAAGCGCAAGCAGACCCGCCGCGAGATGTTTCTGAGCGAGATGGATCAGGTGGTTCCTTGGAAGCGTCTGCTGGTCCTGATCGAGCCGCATTACCCTGCGTCAGGCCGACGTGGCCGCCCGCCGTACGCAATGGAGACGATGCTGCGCATCCACCTGCTGCAGCAGTGGTATGCGTTGAGCGACCCGGGGATGGAAGAGGCGCTACACGAGATCCCGACGTTGCGTCGCTTCGCCCAGCTTGGCGGTTTAGACAACATTCCCGACGAGACGACGATCCTCAATTTCCGACGGCTGCTTGAGACCCACGGGCTGGCCGCCAAGATGCTTGAAGCGGTCAATGCGCATCTGGCGCGCAAGGGCCAGAGCCTGCGTGCCGGAACGATCGTGGATGCAACGATCATCCAGGCCCCTAGCTCGACCAAGAACGCCGACAAGGCGCGCGATCCGGAGATGCACCAGACCCGCAAGGGTCAGCAGTGGTACTTCGGCATGAAAGCGCATATTGGGGTTGATGAGTTTTCCGGGTTGGTGCATCACGTCCATTGCACGGCGGCCAATGTTGCCGATGTCACGGTGGTGCGGGCACTTTTGCATGGCAGGGAGGACTGCATTTTCGGTGACAGCGGCTATACAGGCCTGGACAAGCGCGAAGCGTTTGAAGACAGCAAGGCCGCCTTTTTCATTGCCGCCAAGCGTTCGACGGTCCAAGCCATCGGCAACAAGCGCCAACGCCGTCAGAAGATGCGCTGGGAACACTTCAAAGCCAGCGTGCGTGCAAAGGTGGAGCACCCGTTCCGGGTGATCAAGCGTCAGTTTGGCTATACCCAGGTGCGCTATCGCGGGTTGGCGAAGAACACCGCGCAGGTACTGACCTTGTTCGCGCTGTCCAACCTATGGATGGTGCGCCGGCAGTTATTGCCGGCGACGGGACAGGTGCGCCTGTAAGGGGCCAAACAACAGCCTATGCCGCTGGAAATCCTTGATCCAAACCCGTGCTGCACATCTACGCGCCGAAAATTCCTCGGTACCGTGATCAAGCTGGGTTGTTCAGACCTTCCCTAGCAGGATGCGGAAATACTCCCCTCCAAAGCGAGTCTTCCTCTTCGTCGAAGACTCACTTTTCACATGGTGCAGTCAGCAGCGCTTTCGGGAGTCGTTTTGCGCTGATTTGAGGTGTTTTGCGAGTCTCTGACTGCCTCAGAACTGCTGCGGACGGATTTGCCCCAACGAGCGCATGCGCGTCAAGTTGTACGCCGTCATCGTCAGCACGAACAGGTGGTCCACGCGCTTGAGTCCACGCACCATCACCTGACGAATTCCACCCACCGTCTTGGCCCAGCCGAAGCCCTGCTCGATGAGCTTGCGTTTACGCTGCGATAGCGCATAGCCCTCGCTCGCAGCGATGGCATCGGGCACCGCGGAGCGCCGCCCAGAAGTGTTCTGCGCCACGTGCGGTATCACGCCCATGTCCTGGCATGCCTGGACGAACTCCTGCGCGTCGTAGCCCTTGTCCGCACCGAGCGTGACCTCGGCGTCCGGGCTCGCGGCTGCTTGACGTGCATCCTTGATCATGACCTTGGCCGCTTCGCGTTCGGCAAAGCCGTCGGCCTGCGTGACCATCGCGTTGGCAATCAGGCCATGGCGGTTGTCCGAGAGGGTATGCCCCATGTAGCGCAACTCGCTGGCGGTCTTGCCCTTGCGGTACAGCCGCGCATCGCCATCGGTACGCGAGGCGTGAGTGTCGTTGCTGCGGGTCTGGCCTTTGAAGCTGGGGCTGCCCGTCGTGTTGTTGCCCGAATCATCATCGTTGCCGCCATCCTTGCGCACGAAGCTCCTGTGGCTGGCCCATGCCTGGATGAGGGTGCCATCGACGCTAAAGTGTTCGCCCGACAGCCAGCCTTTGCGACCAGCAGTTTCGACGATGTGGTTGAACAGTTCGATGATGGCGTCATGCTCGATCAGGCGTTCGCGGTTCTTGGTGAAGACGCTCGGAACCCAGACCGCATCGTCCATGGCCAAGCCGATGAACCAGCGATACAAGAGGTTGTACTGGGTCTGCTCCATGAGCTGGCGCTCCGAGCGAACGCTGAAGAAGATCTGCAGCAGCATCGCGCGCAGCAGCTTCTCTGGTGCGATGCTGGGACGCCCGCCCTTGATGTCGGCCTCGTACATGCCGGCGAACAGGCCATCCATCTTCAGCAGCGCTTCATTGACCATCGCGCGGATGGGACGCAGCGGATGATTGGCGGGTACGAAGTCCTCCAGGCGGCGCATCGTGAACAAACTTTCGGTGAAGGTATCGGCTCCGCGCATCGTCTGGGGTCTTGGGTTGCAACTGTCGGTGGTGTCAACTTCCAACGCTTGAGGGCTGTCGCGCGCCGACTGGGAGAGGTATTTCAGCACCCTGCTAGTGTGGTGTCTCAAAAGTAATCATCAAATAATGGTACTCGCTGCCCGCGCCA